>NZ_RZSL01000380.1:0-6043 GCF_003997355.1 Mesorhizobium sp. M1E.F.Ca.ET.041.01.1.1
CCCTGGTGGCCGCCAAGCCTGGCGCCCGGATCGAAAGCGGCGGCATCGGCGATGGTACGACCCCGGCCAATGAAGGCACGGCGGTCGGTTTCCGCCTCCGCGTCGCGCGAGGGACCCGCCGGATCGGTGACGAAATGCACCATCGTGATGTCGGGCTCGTTCTTCTCGCGCTTGCGCCTGGTGGCGAAGATCGCGCCGTTGTTCTGCGCAATCTCGGTCTCGACGAACATCTTCGAAAACGCCGGATGGGCGTTGTCAGAGGCTTCGTTGCCCAGCACCAGCTCGGCGAAGGAGGTTACCTCGATGTGCCGGTCGGTGGCGCCGTCATTGTAGAGCGTGATGCGGCGGCCTTCGCCATTGCCTTCCGAAATCACGATACATTCGACTTCCGAACGCAGCGAGCCGACCGACTTGGTGAAGCTCGCCTTGTCGTCGGCAAACAGCGTCTGCACGCGTTCACCCTCCGCGCGCTTTGGTTCGGCTGTCGCCGACCACCAATCGCCGTTCGCGGTATCGCGCAGGAAGATGTAGGAGCCGAGACGGTCCTCGCTCGGGTCCGGCTGCCAGCGGGTGACGGCAAGCTCGCCGAAGCGGCTGTAGCCGGAGCCGGTTGCGGTGACCATGACCGAGTAGCGGCCGTTGGACATGACATTGGTCGCGCGCAGCGCCTTGATCGGATCGAGGATGATGCGGCTGTCGGGGCTCTCGGTCTCGGTCTCGTCCTTGGCGCGCTCGTCGGCCTCGGTGCGGACCGTGGCGGTCGGAATGTCGCGCGGCGCCTTCTCCTGCAGCAGCAGTTCGGCCGACTCGATCACCGGGTCGCTGTGGAAACGTTCGCGCAACCGGCCCTCGAAGATGGCATCCGCCACGGCGGCGATCGACATGCCGGAATGGTGGGCCATGTAGTTCTGGACGACAGCGTGGTCGCTGCCTTCCGGCACGCGTTGCGGCGTGAAATCGACCGCATCATAATAGCCGTGGCGGCCGAGCGCGCCGATCGAGCGCAGCCGCATCAGGTTCTGCACGGCCTCGCGCGGATTGAACTGCGCCGCCAGGATCGTGGCGTAAGGCGCGATCACGGTGTTCTGGCCGAGGCCACGCTTCAGGCCGAGGCCGGGCACGCCGAAATTGGTGTACTGGTAGGTGAGCTCACGGTCGCGGGCGTTGTAGGCCGCTTCCGAGATGCCCCAGGGCACGTTCTTGGAACGCGCATACTGGATCTGGCGCTTGATGATGACCTTGCTGGTCTGGTTGAGGATCGAGCCCTGCGGCTCCTTCATCACCAGCGGCGGCATCAGATACTCGAACATCGAGCCCGACCAGGACATCAGCGAGCCCTTGAAGCCGATCTCGACGATCGGGCGGCCGAGCCTGAACCAGTGCTCCGTCGGCAGGTCACCCTTGGCGATGGCGAACAGGCTGGTCAGTCGCGCCTCGGAAGCGAGCAGGTCGTAGCAGCTCTCGTCGAGCTGGTGCTCCTCGACGCGGTAGCCGATCGACAGAAGCTTGCGCTCCTGCCGCATCAGGAAGGAGAAATCCATCTCGAAGGCGTAGCGGCGGCAGCGTCCGCGCAGCGCCAGCAGCTTGGTGCGGAGCGCCGAGACCGCACCTTCGTCATTGTGCGAATCGTGCACATGCGCCTCGCAGGTCGCCTCCAGCCTGGCCGCCCAGTCGGCGATGACATCGCTCTTCGGTGATGCCGCCTCGGTGTGGATCGCGGTGGCGAGCTTGCGGATCTCGCCGGCCAGCACCGCGAGGTTGATGGTGCGGATCGAGGCCATCTCGGGCTGCGCCTTGATGGTCATCACCGCGCGGCGCATGCCGTCGAGCCGGTCGGCGAGACGCTGGCGCAGCGGCCGCAACTGCCGGCGGTCGTCGGGCAGGTCCTCAAGGCTCTCGTCGAGGATGGTGACGGTGTCGAGGATACCCTCGAAATCGCCCTGCAGGTGGACCGAAGGCGCCTCGGCCCATTCGGCGCAGGCCGCGGCCACCGCGACCAGATGGCCGGCGAGATTGCCGCTGTCCACCGCCGAGATATAGAGCGGATAGAGCGGCTTCAGCGTCGTCGTGTCGTACCAGTTGTAGAGATGCCCGCGGTCGCGCGGCATGTTCTCGATGGTGGTCATCGTGGCGTCGATGCGGGTGATGGCGTCGGCCAGGCTGATCCAGCCGAAATCGCGCGCCGACACCACCGAGAGCAGGTAGACGCCGATATTGGTCGGCGAAGTGCGCGGCGCCACCACCGGCGCCGGGCTTTCCTGGAAATTGTCGGGCGGCAGGTAATGATGCTCGGCCGTCACGAAGGTCTCGAAATAGTGCCAGGTGCGACGCGCCACGGTGCGCAGCGCATGGATGTCGGACGCCGAAATGCGCAGCCTGTCCTCGGTCTCTGCCGAGCGGCTGATCCAGCAGGCGACGGCGGGCGAGCCGATCCAGAAAAGCGCGAAGAAGAAGGCGACGAACGCGCCGGTAGAATCGGCCAGCACCGGAATGGCAAGGCCGACGATGCCGATGATCACGGCGCCGTACATCATGCTGTAATAGGAGCCGAGATCGCTGCCGCCGCTCTTGTGCGCCTGCGAGGCGGTGCGCCACTCGAGAAGGTTCTGGCGGCTGACGAAGAGCCGGTAAAGCGTGCGGATGATGGCATCGCCCATCATCCAGGCGAGATGCGCCATCAACAGCACTTTCAAGGCCACCAGAGCCGTGCCGAAGACCGTGTCGCGCGCCAGCGCCGAGAAGTGGCCGCGCGGCGTCTGGTCGCCGCTCTTCGGCAGGATGCCGTTGACGATGTCGAAGGTGGGCGCCATGAACAGGCTGAGGATCAAAAGCGCCTGCCACTGCGCGGCCTGCGTGAAGGGCAGCAGCGTCCAGCCGGCGATACAGGCCATCACCCAGAAGATCGGGGTCAGCGTGCGACGCAGATTGTCGACCATCTTCCAGCGCGACAGCGCCGGAACGCCGGAGCGAGGATCGAACATGAAGCCGAGCAATTGCCAGTCGCCGCGCGCCCAGCGGTGATGGCGCGAGGCGTCGACCGAGTAGCGGGTCGGATAGTCCTCGACCAGCTCGACATCGGTGACAAGTGCCGCGCGCGCCAGGGCGCCTTCGAGCAGGTCGTGGCTGAGGATGGTGTTTTCCTCGATGCGGCTCTTCAGCGCCGCCTCGAAGGCATCGACGTGATAGAGGCCTTTGCCGGTGAAGGAGCCGTCGCCGAAGACGTCCTGATAGACGTCTGAGACGGCGAAGACGTAAGGGTCGAGACCGCGATTGGCCGAGAAGACGCGCTGGAAGAACGAGGCATCGTCGCCGCTGGTCAGCGATGCCGTGATGCGCGGCTGCAGGATGGTGTAGCCGGCGGTGACGAGGCGCTTTGCCGGGTCGAAATGCGGGCGGTTCAGCGGGTGCGCGAGCTCGCCGACCAGCGTCGAGACGGCGTCGCGCGTGGTGCGCGTGTCGGCGTCGAGCGTCATCACATAGGTGACTTTTTCCGGCAGCGGCACGTCGAGCGGCAGGAAGGTGGTGTCGCTGTCGCCGCGCAACAGAAGGTTGAGCTCGTGCAGCTTGCCGCGCTTGCGCTCCCACCCCATCCAGCAGCCCTGCGCCTGGTTGTAGAGCCGCCGGCGATGCAGAAGATAGAAGCGCGGCGCGCCTTCCGATGGATAGCGGGCGTTCAGCCTGGCGATCTCGTCACGGGCATATTGCAGGATCTCGATGTCGGCGGCGTCGATCTCGGTCTTGGAATCCGGCCAGTCGGACAAGAGTGCGAAATGGATCTCTTCCGCCGTGTTGGCGAGGTGATGCACCTCGATGTTGCGGATGTTTTCCTCGACGTCGTCGCGCGAGCCGATGAGCGACGGCACCACGCAGAGCGTGCGCGCCGCGGCCGGGATGCCGTGCTTGTAATCATAGCCGACAAGCCGTGTCGGCTTCAGGAACAGCGCCACGACGGTGTTGAAGAAGGCCAACGCGCCTTCGCTGGCGGGCACCGCGAACAGCGCCAGCATCAGCGTGACCGACTCCACCGACAGCCCGAGAGTGGCGAGCGCCCTTCCCGACAGCACAAGCAGCAGCGCGGTCAGCAGGAAGACCGGCACGACGATACCGAGCCAGCCGGCGCTGGCAAAAGCGCGCTTGAAGGTCACATAGAAGGGCGGCCGGTAGCCGATCGCCTTTTCCAGCTCCGGCCTGCGCGGCCCTACCAGGAAGAAACCGACATCTGTATGCACCGCGGGATCGGCGGTCTCGGGGACGCCGGACGCGTCGGTGACCCCAGGCGTGTGGCCCGCAAGCTCGATCGCCTTTTCGGCGACGCGGTACTCGGAAAGGTCGGAGCGGCGCGCCATCTGCTCGATCGCGGTGCGGTACTGGTCGCGCGAGAAGAAATCGAGCGCGGCGAAATCGGTGCGCTCGCGCAGCAGCGTGTCGATGCGGCTGACGCCCTCGAACCAGACCGTCCAGTCGACGTCGTTGATGAGGCGCAGGCCGCGGATGATGTTGCCGGTGGTGACGTTGCCGCTGGAGAGCGTCTGATGCTCCGAGATGATGATCTCCTCGGCGTCGGAGCCGGTCTTCTCGAGCTCGCCCTCCAGCCATTCCAGCGCCCGGCCGGCATTCTGCGAGCCGTCGCGCAGGCGGTAGAGGAGCTGGGTGGCGAAAGTCGTGTCCTGCGCGTGCGCGGCGTAGGTCGACAGGATCCTGGTCCGGTCGGCATTGTCGTCGGTCGCGAGCACGCGGTCGGCGACCTCGTTGGCGATCTGGCGCATCTGCCGGGTACGGTTGACGCGCACCGCGATACGGCGGAGGTTTTCGATCAGCACGAAACGCAGCAGCGAGGGCAGCGCCCAGAGCTCGCCGATCTTCAGCGGCTCGACTGCCTGGAAGCCTTCGACAATCGCCTTGAACATGGTCGCCGAGACCGAGCTGTCAGAATGCTCGACATAGCTCCAGGCAACGGCAAAGGCGCGCGGCAGGGCGGAGCCGTCGGCAAGCTTGAGCGTCGGCAACTGGCGGTAGAAACGGCGCGGCAGGTCGCGCTTGACCTGGAAGATGGTCTCCTCGACCAGATAATTGTTGTCGAGCAGCCATTGCGCCGCGGGTGTGATCGTCTCGCCCTTGGCCTGGGCGGCATTGGTCGAACGGTAGACTTCGAGAATCTTCTTGGCGCTGTCGCGGATGCGGGCCTGGAATTCGAACGGCGCCAGACCGAACAGCTCCCGGACTTCGCCGTCGGCAAGTGCTGCGCCCAGCGCGCGCAGCCGGTCCTCAGGCAGGAAATTGGAGCGTATCGGCGCTTCCGTGACAACCGGGAAGCCGGCGCTTGTCTGTTCGATCTTGGTGGGGTTCGTCTGAATGTTCATTGATTATTCCGTAAGGCGGGGCGCAATGCGGCGTCACCGCCACGGCAATGGCCCTAAAACCGGTTCAAATGCAATTGGTTGCATGGCAGGTCCGGTCGAAAGTTTTTTTGCGCTCCATGACAGGGGCGTCCCCTTTCGACAACTCAAGGGCGAACGCCCCTCGTTTCCCCGCCCGCGGTCCGATCAGGGAAAGGATTCAGGCTTTTTCGTGGTACATGCAAGGGGCCGGGTGATATTTCGCCCGCGCCGCGATCATGTTTGGAAACAGCCGTTAATCGTTGGCGGCGAGGTTGAAGAGCCTGATAACGAACAGAGGCCCCTGCCCTTCAGGCTCCAGGCGCAATTTCGGGCTGTCTCGGTCGAGAATCAAAATGTCCAGCGGGCCGAGGCTTGCGAGGTCCTGGGAGAAGACTTTGACGCCGACACCGACCGGCAGGACAAGCGTCGTACCGCTGCCGGCGTCAATCTCTCTTTCACTCGAGAGCGACAGCCGCTCGACGGTATGGCCCATGCGGCCCCGGCGCGTCATGACGTTGAGATCGATGATCGGGCCACTGATCAGGGTGGCACTGGTCGGCACGTCTCCGGGGAAGGAAAGCGGCGCCGAGGCTGTCGTCAGCCGCGACGCGGGCTGGCCGTTCTCCAGCTTTGCCGGTATCGACCGCACGCTCGCGGTGCTCGAA
>NZ_RZSL01000381.1:0-6042 GCF_003997355.1 Mesorhizobium sp. M1E.F.Ca.ET.041.01.1.1
GAACTGCAGCGCGACTGGCAGCGCAAGGACACCGTGGGCGAGTTCGCCAACATCTTCTTTGCGGGCAACTGAGATGCCGCAATTCCTAAAAGCCGGGACCGGCACCTCCCAGCAATCGGTTACGCCGTCGGCCTTTTGGCTATGACCTGCACCGCCACACCTCTACGGGCTGCGGAAGAAACGGCAACGCATAATCGTCGACCGTGCCGCCGCGCCGTTCTAGCCATACGAGAAGACTGGAGCGTGCATCGCTCGTCAACTCCAACTGAACCGGTCGGCCTGTCTTCTGTTGCACGACCCTCGCGCGGGTTCGAATTTCCGGCCCGAGAACCAAGGTGCCAATCTTGACCTTGACGAGATCGCAGCCCCGCAACTTGCTGTCGATTGCTAGATCGAAGAGGGCTCGATCGCGCAATCGCCGCTCTCGGTCGAGAAAGAACCGGATCGCCCATATCTGTCGAGGTTTCAACGGCCGTTTCGTTCCGACCTTCTTGCCCGCGTTCCACGCGCGGCGATTGGGAGCGGTGGGGTCATAGGGAGAATGTCCCATTTCGTTTCTCCTTCGGCCATGATTGGCCACGGGAGCAACACCCAGGTCAGGCACCTACTCGGTTGGGATTTGGGGCCGAAGGCAGACTCCGGTTACGGAACACATCTGACTGGAGCTGACATCTCGCAAAGGACGGCGGTCAAGTCCGTCGCATCAAGGTGAGACCGTGATGCGTCTTTTGCACATTTCCAAACTCATCTTGGAGCCGCCATTCTCGCCTCAGGCGCCCCAGGGTGCGCGATTGTTCGGAGTTGACGCAAGTCAAAGCAGTGCCTCCTGGGAAGAGTAAATTTCTCCTCCCCTGAGACTTGACGTTGAAGGTCGACCATTCAGGGGACTGCTGTCCTGAAATAGCATCGACCATCACGGCATAGCGGCACTTTTCCCAGACGGAGGCGAAGTCATGAGCAAGTTCGTTGTCATCGTGTTTCCAACCGAGGCGAAAGCCTACGAGGCCACTCGCGCGCTGCAGGAGCTTCATGCCGAAGGAAGTCTGACGCTCTACGGGATGGCCGTAATCGCGAAAGACGCCGAAGGCCATTTCGGGGTCAAGCAGACTGCTGACGAGGGCCCCCTTGGCACTGCAGTGGGCGCCTTGGTCGGCGGACTTATCGGCCTGGTCGGCGGTCCGGCTGGCGTGCTCGTCGGTATGACGGGCGGCACACTCGTCGGAAGCATGACGGACCTATTCAATTATGGCGTCGGCGAAGATTTCATCTGGAAGGTCTCGAAGACGATGCTGGAAGCAGGCAAAACGGCGGTCGTTGCCGAAGTGACCGAGAACTGGACCACGCCGTTGGACGCGCGCATGGAAGCCTTGGGTGGCACGGTGATGCGGACCTGGCGAGCCGACTTCGAGGATGAGCAGATCGCCAAGGAGCTTGCTGCGCGCAGGGCCGAGCTGCAGGAGCTGCACGCCGAGTATGCCCAGGCAAATGCAGATGCCAAAGCACGACTCAAGGCGAAGCTGGACAAGGCGAAATCGGACATCAATCAAGCGGAGAAGCGGCTCCAGACCCGGCTCGAAACGATGGAGACGGAACTGAACGCCAAGATCGCTGAGCTCGAGAAGCAGCGCGCCGCCGCGCAAGCTGAGGCCAAACAAAAGATCAACCAACGCATCGGCGCGGTGCGGGCAGATTTTGAGACCCGCTCTGGCAAGCTGAAGCAGGCGTGGGCACTCACCAAGGAAGCGCTGACTGCGTGAGATCAACCAGATCCTCAGGCGGCCGGTCCCTGGGTCCGGCCCCTTGGGACATGCCAGTTTCATCGCCGGCGAACGAGCGCAGGTAGTACGGCAAAATGGAGGCAATGATGTCGGATCAGAGCAGTATGCATGCCTACCTGAATTGGACCAAGCAACGGATCGATGAGATGGACGCCATCTTGGCATCGCTGGAAGCCAAGGTGGGCCAAGTGAAGGTCGACTCGAAGGCCGATGCCGATCGAATTGTCGCGGATCTCAAGCAGCGGCGCGACGAGTTTGAGGCCAGCGCGAAGGCCCAAGCAAAAGCAGGGCAAGCTGCTATCCGGGAGAACACGGCCAAGTTGGAATCGCAGTGGCGTCGTTTCGAGACCGAGGTCAACACGTATTTCGAGACGGTCGGCAAACAGGCGGAGCAGCAAAAGGCGACATTCCTGCAGGCTGCCGGAGCACAGGCTAAGGCGTGGCGCGAGACGGCCGAGGCATTCCACAATGAAGCTGGGAAGGTCATGACCGCAAGGCGCGCTGACATCGATGTCGCGGTAACTAAGATGAAGGCGGACGCCGCGGAGGCGGAGGCGCGGCTGCATAAGCTGATGCAGGCAGGAGGAGAATCCTGGGCGGCGCTGAGCGCGGCGTTGGCCGAATCGCGCCAAGCATTCGATCGAGCCAATCAACAGGCCGGCGATGCCCTGAAGGGCGGTGCGCAGACCAAATCCGAGTCATCGACCTGAATTCGGGCGAGGTCACTTGGGGAAGGTACTGACGTGAGCACAGATGCTGTAGTCTCCCGCGAGTTGAAATCGCTGCAAGAGGCGGTGGCGCTCTCGCAACAGCAACGGGCGGCCGCAGCCGCTCCGACGAACAATGGTCCCACCGGTGCCGAACCGGTCCACACAGCTGACGACGAAGAATGGCACGCTGACCTGCGCGCGCTTGCCGACGAGGTCACCCTGTTCTTCGAGGAGGCAGAGAAGAACATTTCGCAACATCCGACGTCGAGCGTCGTCGGCGCGCTGCTTGTCGGAATACTGATCGGGCGCCTGCTCGGAAGGCATTGAGGGACGAAGCGTGATTGATCATCTTGTTCGCGACCTGCAGGTGTTGAGAAAAGCCGATCTTCTGATCGGAAAGATTTGGCTGGACATTCTGCTGCGTTGGGCCGGCTTAATTGCCTTCTCTGGCCTCATTGCAGTGTTCGGGCTAGGGATGGTCAACATCGCCGGCTTCTACGCCCTGCAGGTGTCCATCGGCCAAGCATGGGCGGCAGCCGCCGTCGCCCTGATCGACATTGTGATCGCCGCCATCGTGTTGCTTCTCGCCAGCAAGTCCAGGCCCGGACCGGAACTCGAGCTCGCCTTCGAAGTCCGAAAAATGGCTGTCGACTCCATCGAGGCAGACGCGCGTGACCTAAAACTTACCGTCGAGGCAGTCGGTCAGGAACTCAAGAACGTCAGGGCGAACATTACTGAACTCGCGCACAATCCGCTGGATGTCGCCGCGCGAAAACTGCTCGTCCCTGCGGCCCTGTCAATACTGAAGGGAATGCGATCCAGGAAGGAGCAGGCCTGACCGACAAACGCCTGCTCAATCGCGTGGTGGAAAAGGAGAAACTGTCGTGAACGCTTCGCCGACAACCATCAACGAAATGCAGCAGGCGGTCAGAGATGTCGTGCGCTTTCACTCCGGGCTGTTCATCACACAAGGTGTCATCACGACGCTGCTCGGGATCGCAGCCGTCATTTTGCCCAACATCTTCAGCGTTGCCGTTGAACTCTATGTTGGATGGATTTTTCTGTTCAGCGGTCTGACCGGGCTGGTGATGATGCTCTTCGCGCCAAATGCCGCCAACTTCATATGGTCTTTGCTCAGCGGAGCGCTTGCGCTCTTTGCCGGAGTATTGCTGCTCTGGCACCCGATCCAAGGTGTGGTGTCGCTGACACTTCTGCTGGTCGCGTTCTTCATCGCAGAAGGCATGTTTCAGGTCGTGGTTGGCTTCAGCTACCGGTCCGCGTTCCGTGAATCGTGGGGCTGGATGATCATCAGTGGGATCGCCGATCTCGTTCTGGCTGGGTTGCTCATAGCCGGGTGGCCGAGTACGGCTGCCTGGGCGCTGGGTCTGATTGTGGGCGTCAATTTCATCACCTCGGGTGTGGCCATGATCGTGGTGGCAACAGCGGTGCGAGGTGCCCTCGGCGACGTCAAAAAGACAGGCTGATGCAACGCTGCTGCGGGCGATGAGAATCGATCGCCACTCCTATAACCGCGAGTCCCGACGGAGGAATTCCGATGAACTTCCCTCAGTTTTGGTACCTTCCTCTATCGGTCCATTCCTTCTTCATTCTGGTCGTTCTGTTTTTCCTCGTTTTCGTGCTGCTGCCTCTGCGGCTGATAAAATACGCGTACGAACAGTTGGGAGTAAGCCCGACCGGGGCGGTGCTCTTGCTGTTTGCTTCCTTAATCGGAAGCTACATCAACATCCCCTTGGCTGTGATTTCACAAGGCACCGCAATGACCAATCAGGCGGCAGGCTTCTTTGGTATGCATTATCAAGGTGCCTCCGCGACTGATTGGGGTGGTACTGTCCTTGCGATCAATGTCGGAGGAGCGGTCATTCCGGTGATCTTGTCGGCTATCTTCTCACCCGGTGGCAACTCTGGCTGAAAGGGCTGTTGGCAACCGTCGCTGTAGCGGCGATCTGTTACTGGTTTTCGTCTCTGATTCCCGGGATTGGCATAGCCGTCCCGGCATTCGTCCCCGCAACTGCGGCCATATCTGCAGCGCTAATTCTCCTACGCCAACGCCCGGCCCCGCTTGCTTACATTGCCGGATCTCTCGGCACGCTGACCGGCGCCGATCTTCTCAACTTTGACAAGCTGGCCCATCTTCAAGCTCCGATCGTGTCGATTGGCGGAGCTGGGACATTCGATGGCATTTTCGTTACCGGTATCGTAGCGGTCCTGATCACCAGCATTCCGTCACGATGGCACGAAGTCGGCAGCCGATCCCGATTCGGCGGATCAACATGAGATCGACTCCAGATACTTCACCTGGACCTCTATAAATCGATCAACTCTGACCGCCGGCACTGGCTAGGCGAGCGTTCGCCTTATTGGCAAGCACAGCGGCGGCTTCGGCCCCGACTTCAAATCTTCTGAGAGCCCTGCTCAGAGACAAGCGCAGCATTTGAAGCTGTTGCGCACGAGCAGCACGGCCAAGGAATGGAAACGGCTAAATCAAGAACCGGCTGACCGCGTCAGTGAAAGGGTCGCCAGCTTCAGGCGTAGCGGGTACCATATCCTTACGCTAAATTTATCGGGCAAGTGATCCCTTGTTTTCGACACAAAGTGGATTCTCGTCGATTGTTACTCTCTGCAATGTCGGCTTTAGGTAGCAACGAAAATGGGCTTAACGTCCAGGATTGAGGCGCAAAGCCGCCACTAGACTGAGCGTCGCCGATGGCAGAAGAGTTCTTGGTCGATAGTGGGTCTCAAGATGTGGCGGTCCTCTGACTCAAACCCACGATAAGCCCAGCGAACGCGTCCAAAGCGCATCTCGCTATGATGGACCGCCGCCCGACATCTAGATGTTCGATCCCGGCCTTTGTAGTCGTCGTCCGAATCAAGGATAGGTCGCTCTTGCGCTCACTGCAGATTGTCACGACGATCAAGCGGGCGATGCGACCGCCGCGCACTCCTCATTGACATCGGCACAGCACCGGTTATTTGTTGCGCCGGAAAGTGGATGGTGTGTCTGTCCGCTTCGCGGATGGCGCCCATTCCTGCGTGACCCGCTAAATGTCCATCGGCACGTGAGCCGATCCGGTCGCAGCCTACCCGGTAAAAACAAGGAAGCCTGGTTAAGACTATCGTTATCTGTTCCGGCGGATTGGATTCCGTCACGCTCGCCTACAAGGTCGCAGCCGAAAGAGCCCTCACCCGCCTCGTGTCGTTTGACTACGGCCAGCGCCATAAAAAGGAGCTGGACTTTGCGCGGAGGTGCGCCTTGCGCCTTGGCGTGCCACACGACGTCGTCGATATCACCGCGGTCGGACGCCTGCTAACCGGATCGGCGCTGACCAGCGGCGGCCGGTCCCCGAGGGGCACTACGCGGAAGACAGCATGCGCGTCACTGTCGTACCCAATCGCAACGCGATTATGCTGGCGGTAGCCTTTGGTATAGCCGCGGCGGAACAGGCCGATGCCGTGGCGGCAGCGGTCCACGGCGGGGATTATTTCATCTATCCGGACTGCCGCCCGGCTTTCGTCGAAGCCTTCGAGGCCATGCA
>NZ_RZSL01000382.1:0-6037 GCF_003997355.1 Mesorhizobium sp. M1E.F.Ca.ET.041.01.1.1
GAACATGGTGTTGGCGTTGGCGACCTGAAGCTTCACCTGCCGGCAGACGAACTTCAGCGAGGAATTGCGCATCAGCGCGCCGGGCAGCAGCCCCGCCTCGACCAGGATCTGGAAGCCGTTGCAGACGCCGATGACCATGACGCCCTTGGCGGCCTTCTCAGCCACCGCCCGCATCACCGGCATGCGCGCGGCGATCGCCCCGCAGCGCAGATAGTCGCCGAAGGAGAAGCCGCCTGGGATGGCAATCAGGTCGACGTCGGGGATTTCGGTGTCGGTCTGCCAGACGGTCGCCGGCGCCTGCCCGGAAATCTTGGTCAGCGCCGCGATCATGTCGCGGTCGCGGTTGAGGCCAGGCAGGAGGACGACGGCTGATTTCATTGTCAGGCGATCTCCACAGCGTAGTTCTCGATCACCGTGTTCGCCAGAAGCTTGTCGCACATGGCCTTGAGATCGGCTTCGGCCTTGGCCTTGTCGGTTCCGTTGAGCTCGATGTCGAACACTTTGCCCTGGCGCACCTGGCCGACGCCGTCGAAGCCCAGCCCCGAGAGCGCATGCTCGATCGCTTTGCCCTGCGGATCGAGGACGCCGTTCTTGAGGGTCACGGTAATGCGGGCTTTCATCGATGCTCCTGGATGATCCGTGGTGCGGGCGGCGGACCTGCCGTTGTCGGCAGGTCGCTTAATCAGTGCTTCAGGCCTTTCGGCGACTCGGAGGAGGCGACAAGCACGGGCCCCGTGGGGCGCGGCGGCTCGTTCTCGTTCATGATGCCGAGACGGCGGGCGACTTCCTGGTACGCCTCGACCAACCCGCCCATGTCGCGGCGGAAGCGGTCCTTGTCGAGCTTGTCCTGGGTCGCGACGTCCCACAGCCGGCAGGAATCCGGCGAGATCTCGTCGGCGACGACGATGCGCATCATATCGCCCTCGAACAGCCGGCCGCATTCGATCTTGAAGTCGACGAGCTGGATGCCGACGCCCAGGAACAGGCCGGAGAGGAAGTCGTTGACGCGGATGGCTAAAGCCATGATGTCGTCGATCTCCTGCGGGCTTGCCCAGCCGAAGGCGGTGATGTGCTCTTCCGACACCATCGGATCGTCGAGCGCATCGGCCTTGTAGTAGAACTCGATGATCGAGCGCGGCAGCACCGTGCCTTCCTCGATACCCAGGCGCTTTGCCAGCGAACCGGCGGCGACGTTGCGCACGACCACTTCGAGCGGGATGATCTCGACTTCCTTGATCAGCTGCTCGCGCATGTTGAGCCGGCGGATGAAGTGGGTCGGGATGCCCATGCGATTCAGATGGTTGAAAATGTGCTCGGAAATGCGGTTGTTGAGCACGCCCTTGCCATCGACCACTTCGTGCTTCTTCTTGTTGAAGGCGGTGGCGTCGTCCTTGAAGAATTGGATCAGCGTCCCGGGCTCAGGTCCCTCATAGAGGATCTTGGCCTTGCCTTCGTAAATGCGGCGGCGATTTTTCATCTGATTTTTTTCTCTGGATTGGCGGGCAGGCGGCAAGCGACCGGTTCCTGTCCGTCTGCCTAAATTAGTTGCGGCGACGGTGGCGTTCAATGCCGGTGTCTATAGCAATCGTAATGTTTGCTCAATCGGCAAATCCAGCCGATCAACCGGTTTCAGGACTGAAATGCCGCAGCGCAGCATTCGATGTAGCGTATTGACCGGCCGGCAGCCTTTTGGTTTGTGCTGGGTAAGCACACATATTCATCGCCAAGCGAATCGATTTGACCGGAGGGACGTCATGAGCAGCATGAAAGACCGCGAAGAGGGCTTCGAGCGCAAATTCGTCTTCGACGAGGAGCTCCGCTTCAAGGCCGCCGCGCGCCGCAACAGGGCGCTCGGCCTGTGGGCCGCAGAAAAGCTCGGCAAAACCGGCGCCGATGCCGAGACCTATGCCAAGGAGGTGGTCGTCTCCGATATCGAGGAAGCCGGCGACCACGACGTCTTCCGCAAGATCCGCAAGGATTTCGACGCGGCCGGCGTCAACCAGTCGGACCATCAGATCCGCCGAACCATGGATGAGCTGATGGCGCAGGCGATCGAGCAGATCAAGAACGCCTGAGCCTTATGGGCATGATGTCGTCCGAAAACCGCCTTACACTTTTCGGCATCATACTCTAGCTGGACCAATCGACCGCCCGGCTCAGCCGGGCGGTTTTTCTTTGCCTTGCCGCCGTTTCCGGCTGAAACTGCGGATTGTTAACAAGGAAAGTTCCGATGTCGCTCAAGTCCCGCCTGGCCGCCGACGAAACGCTGTTCACCGCCTGGTCTGGAGTACCGGACGCGCTGACGGTCGAAATCATCGCCAAGCAGGGTTTTGATGCCGTAACCCTCGACATGCAGCATGGCGGCCATCACGAGGACAGTGTGCTGCGCGGCCTCGTGCCGGTGCTTGCCGCCAACAAGCCGGCGCTGGTGCGCATTCCGGTCGGCCGTTTCGACATGGCCAGCCGCGCGCTCGATTTCGGCGCCGAGGCGGTGATCGCACCGATGGTGAATTCGGTGGCCGATGCCAGGCTGTTCGCCGCCGCCATGAAATATCCGCCGATGGGCGAGCGCTCCTGGGGTCCGACCTATGCCTTTCCGCGCCACGGCAAGGGCGATCATGCGGAATGGCTGCGCGACTCGAACCAGCGCACCATGGCCTTCGCCATGGTCGAGACGCGGGCCGCGTTCGAGGCGCTCGACGGCATCCTCGACACGCCCGGCATCGACGGCATCTTTGTCGGCCCGTCGGATTTCTCGATCGCCTGGTCGAACGGCACCACTGTCAATTCGACGCTGGAAAGCATGATGGAGACGGTCGCCTCGATCGCCGAACGGACGCGCAAGGCCGGCAAGCATGCCGCGATCTACGTCATCGAGCCGGCCGTTGCCGGCCGCGTCGTGTCGATGGGCTACCGACTGCTCGCCATGGGTTCGGACCACACGCTGATTTCGCTGGGCGCGAAGACTCTGTTGAAGAGCATGCGGGATTCGATCGGCTCCTGAACCGCCGAACAGAAGAAACTCAAGGTTCCTTCAGTTCGGTCAGGAACTTGGCGAAGGTCATCGAGCCTTCGGGCCATGGCCCGAAGCCTGAGTCCGCGTTGAGATGGCCGGCCTCGCCGGCGTCGATGAACAGCGACCCCCAGGCGGCGGCGATATCCTCGGCGACGTCGAAGGCGCAGAACGGATCGTTACGGCTGGCGATTACGATCGACGGGAAGGGCAGCGGCTCGCGCGAATAGGGCCCGAAGGTCATCAGGTGCCTTGGCCTTATCTCAGGATTGGCGACATCGGGCGGCGCCACAAAGAAGGCGCCGGCGACCGGTTTCTGGAATTGCGGGATAGCCTGCACCGCCGCCGCGACGCCCAGCGAGTGGGCGACGATCACCACCGGCCGATCGGCCTCGTTGACGGCTCTGGCCACGCTTGCCGTCCAGTCCTCGCGCACCGGCTTCGACCATTCGGCCTGTTCGACCCGGCGCGCCGTCGACAGTTTCGACTGCCAGCGGGTCTGCCAGTGCTCGGGGCCGGAATTGGTGTAGCCCGGCACGATGAGAATATCTGCGTCTCTGACTTTCATGGCGCGGATGTAGCGAGCGGCCTTGCCTCATGCAACCATGCCGGTGGGACGCAGTAGATCGCAAGTGTGAACAACCTGTTCGATTCTTTCCATCTTGTGTGAACGATCTCAATCGACGATCTCATGCGGGAGACAAGAACAGATGATCGTGGCACGGGGCTCCTCCAGTCGGAGCCCGTCAGATGCCGCCGGAACGGAGAGTTTGATGAGTGAACTGCCCTTTGCCGCGACTACCCCGGTCAGCGTCTCACGCGTCGGGTTGAAGGCGCGCGATGCGGAAAACCTTGCCGCCTATTACCGCGCCGTCGTCGGCCTGCAGGAGTTGAGCCGCGCCGACGGCGCGATCACGCTCGGCGCCGCCGGCCGTCCGCTGCTGGTGCTGGAGTCGGACGCGTCGGCCAAGCCCGACGATCCGCGCAGCGCCGGCCTTTTCCATACGGCGTTCCTGCTGCCGTCGCGCGCCGATCTCGGCCGCTGGATCAACCATGCCGCGGCCAGCAGGATCGCCATCGAGGGCGCGTCGGACCATTTGGTCAGCGAGGCGCTCTACCTCACCGACCCCGAGGGCAACGGCATCGAGATCTATTCCGACCGCCGTCCGCAGGATTGGAAATGGAATGGCGACACAATAGCCATGGCGACCGAGCGGCTGAACCTGCCCGCGGTCGTCGCCAGCGTGCCGGCGGGTGATGCCGGCTGGCAGGGCGCGCCGGAAAACACCGTCGTCGGCCACGTGCATCTGCGCGTCGGCCGTCCGGAAGACGCCGAGGCCTGGTGGCATGACGAGTTCGGTTTCGACACCGTGGCCAAGTATGGCAGCCAGGCGGTGTTCCTGTCGTCAGGCCACTACCATCACCATATCGGCGCCAACGCCTGGCGCAGCGCCGGCGCCGGCCGCCGCGATCCGGGCCGCTCCGGGCTCGCCTGGGTCGAGATGCGCTCGGACAATGTGACGGCCGAGGCTGCGCGCGAAGATCCCTGGGGCACGGTGATCAGGACTGTGCCGGGCAAGGCTTGATCAAGGGCTGCGCCTAGCTGGAGCACCCCTCATCCGTCTCGGCACTAAAGCGCCGATCCACCTTCTCCCACAAGGGGAGAAGGGAAGGTCGCGTCAGCGCCGCCGCCAATCGCGGACGCTGGTGATTTGCCGAGATGTCGGCGCCAGATTCCCCCTTCCCCTTGTGGGAGAAGGTGGATTGTCGCGCAGCGACAAGACGGATGAGGGGTGTTCCAGCTTGGCGCTAACGGACGCCTTTGCTCGACCTCAAGCCTTTCCGAACACCCGCTTGAAGATCGTGTCGACATGCTTGGTGTGGTAGCCGAGGTCGAATTTTTCGCGGATATCGGCCTCGGGAAGCGCCGCTGTGACGTCTTTGTCGGCAAGCAGTTCCTCAAGGAAATCAGCGCCTTGTTCCCACACTTTCATGGCGTTGCGCTGCACCAGCCGGTAGGCGTCCTCGCGTGACACGCCGGCTTGCGTGAGCGCCAAAAGCACGCGCTGCGAATGCACAAGGCCGCGGAACTTGTTCATGTTCTTCAGCATGTTGTCGGGATAGACGAGCAGCTTGTCGACGACGCCGGTGAGCCGCGCCAGCGCGAAGTCGAGCGTCACCGTCGCGTCCGGGCCGATCATGCGCTCGACCGAGGAATGCGAGATGTCGCGCTCGTGCCAGAGCGCCACGTCCTCCATGGCCGGCGTGGCGTAAGAACGAACCATGCGGGCAAGGCCGGTCAGGTTCTCGGTCAGCACCGGGTTGCGCTTGTGCGGCATTGCCGACGAGCCTTTCTGTCCCGGCGAGAAATACTCTTCCGCTTCCAGCACCTCGGTGCGCTGCAGGTGGCGGATCTCGATCGCGAGGCGCTCGACCGACGAGGCGATGACGCCGAGCGTGGCGAAGAACATGGCGTGGCGGTCGCGCGGGATGACCTGCGTCGACACCGGCTCCGGCTTCAGGCCGAGCTTCTTCGCCACGTGCTCTTCGACATAGGGATCGATGTTGGCGAAGGTCCCGACCGCTCCCGAGATGGCACAGGTGGCGATGTCCGCCCGCGCATGCACCAGCCGCTCGCGGCAGCGCGAGAATTCGGCATAGGCTTGCGCCAGCTTGACCCCAAAAGTCGTCGGCTCGGCATGGATGCCATGGCTGCGGCCGATGGTGACGGTGTCCTTGTGCTCGAAGGCGCGGCGCTTGAGCGCCGCGAGCAGCGCGTCGATGTCGGCAAGCAGGATGTCGCTGGCGCGGGTGAGTTGTACCGCAAGGCAGGTATCGAGCACGTCGGACGACGTCATGCCCTGGTGGATGAAGCGGGCGTCCGGTCCGACGAATTCGGCGAGATGGGTGAGGAAGGCGATGACGTCGTGCTTGGTGACGCGCTCGATCTCGTCGATCTTGTCGACATCGAATTTGGCGGCGCCGCCCTTTTCCCAAATCGTCTTCGCAGCCTCTTTCGGGATG
>NZ_RZSL01000383.1:0-6024 GCF_003997355.1 Mesorhizobium sp. M1E.F.Ca.ET.041.01.1.1
TTCATCAACATCTTCCAGCTGCTGCTGAATTTCACCGGCGAGCGCGAATAGTCCGAACCGTGGCAGGCAACACCGCTGACCTTGAAATGGCCGGAGGGAAACTTCCGGCCATTTTTTTCCGACTGGGCGGGGGTCGTGGATCGCTGGTCATGAAAGCGTGAAGCGCGGCATAACCCGCCGCCCTTGAGTTCACGCGAGGCCTTTTGCTAGCCTGCCAGACATACGAGCCAGCCGCGAGGACGCATGGAACAGGTGACGCTTCACGCCGACGGCATCTCCGCAACCATCGTCGGGCAGGGGGCCGAACTGGTTTCCTTGCGCGATGCCGAGGGCACAGAGCTGTTGTGGCAGGCGGGCCCCGCCTGGCGGCGCCATTCTCCGGTCCTGTTTCCGATCGTCGGCCGGCTCAAGGGCGACCAGTTGCGCCATCGCGGCCAAAACTATCCGATGACGCAGCATGGTTTCGCCCGCGACAGGCGCTTCGCCTGGGTGCAGCGGACGCCTTCGTCCTGCACCCTGGTCCTAATGGACGGTGCCGAAACCAGCGTCCATTACCCATTCGCTTTCTATCTGACCGTAAGCTATAGCCTCGCTCCTCGGCAGCTAGACGTGACCTTCGAAGTTACCAACATAGGCGAAGAACTGCTGCCGGCCTCGATCGGCGCTCACCCCGCCTTCAACTGGCCGCTGCTGCCGGAACTGCCCAAGGAAGCCTATCGGCTGACCTTTGCCGACAATGAGCCCGCGCCGATCCGCCGCCTGAAGGACGGGCTCCTGCTGCCGATGCCGCAACCCACGCCCATCGAAGGCAAGACGCTCGCGCTCTCCGAGCGGCTGTTCGACGATGACGCGGTAATCCTGGACCGGCCGGTCAGCACCAGCGTGCGCTACGCTGCCGATCGCGGGCCGGCGATCGAAATGTCGTGGCAGGGTTTCAACGAGTTGGGCATCTGGTCCAAGCCGGGCGGGGCGCCGTTCCTGTGCATCGAGCCCTGGCATGGCCTCGCAAGCCCGGTCGATTTCGACGGCGAATTTGCCGACAAGCCAGGCGTGATGCTGATCGAGCCGGGCGCGAAGCGAACCCTGAGCTATCAGATCGGCCTCGGCTGAGAGCCGTCGAAGCCATGGCGTTCGCGATCAAGGCCGAGATCACGATCAAGGCCGAGATCACGGATCCGCAGGCGGAGACATTCATCTTCGCCGCGCAGAAAACCATGTATGGCGGCAAGCAAATCGCCGAGGGCGACGTCATCTTCCTGTTCGCCAGCGAGAACGAAGGCGGGCAGGGACTCGTCGCGCGCGGCATCGTCACGCTGTCCGAAGCCGCCCCCAGAAGGCCCGACCTCGAACGGCAGACGCCGCGCGTCAGTGTTTCCATCCGCCGCACCGCATCGACCGCTCGGCGATTGGGCCGGGACGAACTCAAGCGGTTCAAGGACTGGAAGGACGGTCGGCCGGAGACCGAGCTCAATTTCAAATTCTACCGCCAGGCGACGAACAAGATCATCGGCATTTCAGGCGAGACGGCTGCGTTTCTCGACGGGTTTTTCTAAAGAGGAAGGGCGCCCCCCAACTCGACCTCCTTCAGTGGATCGCCGCCGTCGATGAACAGCCGGCCACCTGGTTTCAGGGCGGACTTGATACGCGTCAACGCCGCCCGACCAGCCTCGGGGTGACGCCCGTCAAGGGCGCCGACCCGCATCGCAAAGGCGATATCGAAGAGGTCTTCGCCTGACCTCAACGCGAAGTCCTCGATCGCTACGCACCTGAAATCAAGGCAGCCCAAAGCCATCTCATCGGCCGATCCCGCCCGCGCCAATTGGATTGCCTTTTCCGAACGGTCGATGGCCAGAATGAAGCCATGGCCGATACGGCGAGCGACGGCACGAGCGGCAACGCCGGGGCCGCATCCGATCTCCAGGACGCGAAGTCCCGGTTTCAATGGAAGAGCTTCGACGAAAGCGGATATCCGCTCGGAGATTCCGGCAGCCATGAGACAAGTTATGCAATTCGGTTTGGGGGCCAAGCAAGCGAGACGGCGCAGCTTTCATGGACGGCTCGGCGCGGTTCGTTGTAAACGTTCCGGCCGATCGATTTTGGAGGAGACGCAACATGGACAGGTTCACGGGCGGTTGCCTGTGCGGCAAGGTTCGGATCGTGGCGTCGGGTCGCCCATACAGGGTCGGCATCTGTCACTGTCTCGACTGCCGCAAGCATCACGGGTCGCTGTTTCACGCTTCCGCGATTTTCCCTCAAGATGCGGTGACGATCGCCGGCGAAACGCGCGACTATGCCGGGCGGTTCTTCTGCCCGCGCTGCGGCTCGTCCGTTTTCGCGCGCACCGCGGACGAAATCGAAGTCAGCCTGGGATCGCTGGACGCCCCTGACCAACTGAGGCCAACCTACGAACTGTGGACCGTCCGCCGCGAGTCCTGGTTGCCGCCGTTTCCGCTCAACAGACGATACGAACGTGATCGCGACGCCACGGGCCGTTTTGAGGAGTAGGGGCGACCGCCTTCCGGATAGGATGACCGTTTGGAGGGGCGCGCCGACCGTCACTCCGGCAAACCAGCCTTGCGAAAGCCGTCGACGAAATGCTCGAGCGTCGCGGCGTCGCGGAACGGTTCGGTCCAGACCCAGTGGCTGGTGCTGAAATGCGGGTTGGCGACGAGGAACATCTCGACCTCTGCGCGCGCCTCGTCGAACCGGCCGAGTTGGGCAAGGCTTGCCGCCAGGAACCGGCGTGAGCTCGTGCGATAGGTCTCGTCCCTGCACAGCGTCTCGACGGCGGCTTCGTACTCGCCGGCCGCATACTGCGCCTGGCCGAGTGTCAGATAGTACCAGCTCGGCGGATAAGGGTTGAGCCGGAACGCCTTGCGAATGTGCTCGAGGCTTTCCTCAATCTGGCCGGCCAGAACCTCAATGTCTGATATCGTCGCCCAGGTGTCGGCATCGTTCGGGTCGAGCTCGATCGCCCTGGCGAATTCAGCGTCCGCCTCGTCGAAGCGGCGCTCATAGGCAAGCAGGTTGGCCAGCACCCAGTGGCAGCCGGCATCGTTGGGATCGATCGCGACAGCCTTGCGCGCCAGTTCCAGGGCGACGCCGCGGTTTGGCTCGATGGGTTCGCCCCAATGCACCCATCCCATCCAATGGTTCATGGCAAGCCAGCGATAAGCCTCGGCATAGTCCGGATCGAGCGAAACCGCGCGCGTCAGCATCAGATGCGCTTCCCGCGCCGTCTGCGGCGAATCGTCGATCAGCTTGCGCGCTCGCACGCACAGATCATAAGCCTCGAGGTTCCTTGGCCGGTTGCGCGGCGGCGGGGCGCGCAGGCGGCCGAGCAGCGCCTCCACGATCTTGGCCGTCACCTCGTCCTGGACGGCAAAAATATCTTCCAGGTTGCGATCGAAGCGTTCCGCCCACAGATGCTCGCCACTCACCGCGTCGACCAGTTGCGCGTTGATGCGCACGCGCCCGGCGGCGCGTCTTGCGCTGCCCTCCAGCAGGTAGCGCACGCCAAGCTCCTCGGCGATCCTGCGCACGTCCATCGCCTTGCCTTTGTAGGCAAAGACCGAGTTGCGGGCGATGACGAACAGGCCGGCATTCCTGGACAGGTCGGTGATCAGATCCTCGGTCAGCCCATCCGCGAAGGAGTCCTGCTCGGGATCGCTGGAGAAAGCAACGAAGGGCAGCACCGCTATCGATGGCTTGCTGGGCAGCGGCAAAGGCTTTCGCACCGCGCCGCCGAGCTGGTCGATGGTTCCGATGAAGCGGTAGCCGACGCGCGGAACCGTGGCGATCCATTCACTGCCATCGGCGGCCGGACCGAGCAGCTTCCTGAGCTGCGCGATCTGAACGGTGAGGTTGCCTTCCTCGACGGCCGTGCCCGGCCACGCCGCATCCATTAGCTCGGCCTTGCCCAGGATTTCGCCGGGCCGTCCGACGAGCGCGGCGAGTAGCTTTATCCCGCGGTTACCGACGGCAACGGGCGCATCGTTCCGAAGGAGCGTTCCCGCACCCGGATCAAGCACGAATGGACCGAAGGCGAAGCGCGAGCCCTGCATGCGGCGCATCTATAGTCCGTTTGGAACTTTTTGGAACTATTTGGGAGGGCTTAATTACGGCGCTGTTCGCCTCCTGCAGAATTCAACCTCTTTCAGGTCGATCGCCTACGGGCCTCAACCATCAGGAGGTTGCCATGAACGATATTTTTGCCCCGGCGCCGCATCAGGCAGCGTGCAGAGCAACGGTCGTAAGGCCGTCGGAAACGTCGCCTCGGCGCTTCAGCCTGGCGATCCTGCGAAGCATCGTCGCGGGCTGGCGCGAGCAGACGCACTTTCGCTGGGACCTCAAGCGAATCTCGGAAACCAATCCGCATCTGATCGACGATATCGGTTTGACGAGACATCAGGTGGACGAAGAGATCGCCAAGCTGCCTTTCTGGCAACGATAAAGGAACGTTTCCAAAAGGGTAGGGCGGTTGCCTCGTGCAATATCTGGAGGCCAAAGCCGGGTCTAACCCTGCCGGACGATGGCGCCGATCGCATTGACGATAAGCCTCGCTGCGGTGAGCGCCGACAGGCCGTCAATGTCGGCGGGAGGATAGAACTCGACGAGATCGAACCCGGCGATCCTGCCCCGCTTGCCGAGACCCGCGATCAGGTCGATCACCTGCGTGTAGGTGAGACCGCCGGGTGTGCGCGCCGCCACGCCTGGCATGATGAAGGGATCGAGGCCATCGCAGTCGAGGGTGACGACGACTTGCGCGCCTTCCGGAATATGCTTGAGAGCGGCTTCGACGCCTTGGGCATGAACCTCGCGGGCGGTCACGAAGCGGCTGCCGTAGCGCCGCGCCGCTTCGATTTCTGCGCGGCGTGCGCTGCCGACGCTGCGCAGGCCGACCTGTACGATGCCGGCGATATGCGGCATCTCGCTCGCCCGGCGCATCGGGCTCGAATAGCCGAAGCGTTCGCCATCGACCTCGTCGCGCCAGTCGATATGGGCGTCGATCTGCAGGATCCAGACTGGCCCGCGATCCGTGAAGCCTGCGAGGAAGGGAATGACCACGGAATCGTCGCCGCCGAGCAGGATCGGCACGGCCGGCATTGCCAGGACCTCGCGCGTCTTCGCCTCGATCCGGGCGCGGTTGCCATCATTGTCGTGCATGATGGTCAAGACGTTGCCGGCGTCGACGCAGCAGACCGGCTTGCCGTCGAACAGCGGGCCGCCGAGATCGAAATCCCAGTGCTCGATCAGCGGCGTATCGTCCTGGCTCGCCGCGCGGATGGCATCGGCGGCCAGGACATAGCCGCTGCTGTCCTTGCCGGGGTAGGTGCTGCCGTGATCGGCTCCGAAGATGACCGCACGGGGAATGCGGCCTTCGGCGAGGCGCTCGGGAAAGCCAAGGAAGGAAGGCGAGGCGGTCATTTCTGGATGGCCTTGATTGTGAATGCCGGCGCGACGAGCAGCTTGGGGTAGGCTAGTTGCTTGTTCGGTTCGACGCCATCACTGAAATCGCGAGCGAGCCGGGCGAAGCTTGCATTGTTGCAACCAAGTTCGAACAGGGCAGGGTGCGAAGCAGACCTGCGACCTTGTTGCAAAGGCCGCACTCTGCCACGTTGTGAAAATCGAGCGCGAATGGGGTGCTACGGCGCATCACGGACGTCCTAGCCATATCCCTTCGCTGCGTTGCCAGCTGATTGGCTCCCCTCCTGCCCTGTTTCTTCTGAAGACTGCAGGAAAAGCCCAGTTTCAAATATAAATATATTGCGCTGCAACAAAATGTTGCACTGCAGGTAATACTGCCACATACTGCTCTCGCTGTTCTGGGGCGCGGGCGAGACACATCGTCAACCGGAGGATAGGAAATGTCCAAGACCACCGACAAACCCACCGAAACCGCCGAATTTCCGGCAGTCGACGCTGGCAAGGCCACCGATCAACTTCGCGCAGTCGCCGAAAAGGGCGTCGAGCGGTCGAATGAAGCTCTTGCGAAATTCCAATCGGGTGCTGAAGACGTGCGGA
>NZ_RZSL01000384.1:0-6017 GCF_003997355.1 Mesorhizobium sp. M1E.F.Ca.ET.041.01.1.1
TCCATGCGCCGATCGGTCTCGACATCGGCGCGGCGAGCCCGGCCGAGATCGCCGTTGCGGTGCTGGCGCAGACCATCCACGCGTTCCGCTCGCGCGGCCTCGAAGTGAAAGGCGCCGTGGCGTGAAGTTCGGCCCGGTTCCAATCGAGCAGGCTGAAGGCGCGGTGCTGGCGCATGCGACGGCAGCCGGCGAACGCCGGTTCCGCAAGGCGCATCGGCTGAGCGGCGACGATGTCATGGCGCTGAAAGCGGCCGGCGTCAGGGAAGTTGTCGCCGCCGTTTTGTCCTCGGATGATCTCGGTGAGGATACGGCGGCCGCGAAGATCGCCGCCGTCATGCGCCACCGCAACGTCGAGGTGAACCCCGCCGCGACCGGGCGGGTCAATCTCCATGCCGCGACCGCGGGCGTCTTCACCGTCGACGCCAAGATGATCGACGCCATCAACGCCGTCGATCCGGCCATCACCATCGCCACGCTGGCGCAGCACGCGCCGGTCGAGAAGGGCCAGATGGTGGCGACGGTAAAGATCATTCCCTTTGCTGTCGCCGCGAGCCTGGTCGATGCGGTGGTCAAGATCTGCGCCGGCGGCGAGATCTTTGCCGTCAACGCCTATCGTCCGGTCAATGTCGGCGTCATCCAGACAACGCTCCCCGGCGTGAAGCCGAGCGTGCTCGACAAGACGCTGCGCGTCACCGAGGCGCGGCTGTCGCGTTCCGGCGGCCGGCTGACGGCGGAGCGGCGCACGCCGCATGAAGTGGCGCCCGTCGCGGAAGCCGCGACCGCGCTGGCGCGCGGCAACGACATGGTGGTGATCTTCGGGGCATCGGCGATGAGCGATTTCGCCGATGTCGTGCCGGCGGCGATCGAGCGCGCAGGGGGTACCGTCATCCGCGCGGGCATGCCGGTCGATCCCGGCAATCTGCTGGTGCTGGGCACGCTTGCCGGCAAGCGCATCATTGGCGCGCCCGGCTGCGCCCGCAGCCCCAAGGAAAACGGTTTCGACTGGGTACTGGACCGGCTGATTGCCGGGCTCGACGTGACGGCGCGCGATATTGCCGGCATGGGTGTTGGCGGGCTGCTCATGGAAATCCCGACCAGGCCGCAGCCGCGCGAGCCGCTGCCGGCCCCACAGTCGGCAAGATCGGAGCCCAGGGTCGATATCGTGCTTCTTGCCGCCGGCCGCTCCAGCCGCATGGGCGGGCCGAACAAGCTCCTGGCGCTGTTCGACGGCGAGCCGCTGGTGCGCCGCACAGCCGAGCGCGCACTGGGTTCGAAGGCGGCCAGCACCATCGTCGTCACCGGACATCAGCGCGAACGCGTGCGCTCCGTGCTTTCCGGCCTCGATGTGAGGCTCGCCGACAATCCGGACTTCGCTGACGGTCTCGCCTCGTCGTTGAAGGCAGGCATCGCGCAGGTCGCGCCAGACGCCGCCGGCGCCATGATCGTGCTCGGCGACATGCCGGGCGTGTCATCGAAGGACCTCGACAGCCTGATCGATGCGTTCCGCCGGTCCGGCGGTCGCGCCGTGGTGCGCGCGGCGCATCTGGGAAAGCGCGGCAATCCCGTGCTGCTGCCGCGGTCTCTTTTCCTGGCCGTTTCCCAACTCGAGGGCGACACCGGCGCGCGCCATCTGGTCGAGGCCGAGGGGCTCGACGTCATCGATGTCGAGATCGGGCAGGGCGCCTCGATCGACGTCGACACGCGCGAGGCGCTGGAAGGGGCGGGCGGCGTCCTGCAGGATTGACAAACCGAAGCCGAATTTCGCATGGCTTCGGCATGTCTTTCCGCCTCCGAATTTTCCTCACCCTGCTCACCTCAACGGCGATCTCGCTCTCGGCCGCCGAGGCGCAGACGTTGTCGCTGAAACCCTTCAAGGACGACCTGTTCGGCTACCCGGCGACGCTGTCGAGCGGCGACAACGGTGCCTACACCGTCCTCGACTACCGCGAGATGCGCGACATCAACCAGCGCGACGAAGTGCCCGAAAAGCGCGTGCATGCGCAATATACCGAACCCGGCGTGCGCAAGGTGCAGCAGGATCTGATGCTGAAGACGGATGCCGGCGACGTCAGGCATGTCGCGGTCGGCAAGACGGAAGGCGCCGCCATCATCGTGCTTTACCTGCATGGGCAGGGCGGCAGCCGTAAGCAGGGCGTCGACGACTTCACCTTCGGCGGCAATTTCAACCGCATCAAAAACCTGATGGCCGAAAATGGCGGGCTCTATCTTTCGCCGGATTTTCCCGATTTCGGCGACAAGGGCGCGGCGCAGGTCTCGGCCCTGATCGATCACTATGCCGAGACATCGCCCGGCGCGAAGATCTTCGTCGCCTGCGGCTCGATGGGTGGCATGCTGTGCTGGAAGCTGGCCGATCGCAAGGACACGGGAGCCCGCATCAACGGCCTGCTGCTGCTCGGCTCGCTCTGGGACGACAGCTTCCTGACCAGCCCTGCCTTCAAGCGCCGGGTACCGGTGTTCTTTGGCCAGGGCAGCCACGACGTGGTTTTCCCGGTGGAGAAGCAGGAGGCGTTCTTCCGCTCGATCCTCGCCAAGTCGAAGGCCTATCCGACCCGTTTCGTGCGCTTCGAGACCGGCACGCACGGGACGCCGATCCGTATGGTCGACTGGCGCGGCACGCTCAATTGGATGCTGACGAAAGCGCCTTGAACAGGGCGCCCTCAACTCAAGGTGGGGTGTTGTAGTCCAGTACGGTCTCGGGGTTGATCTCGCCGTCATAGGACGCATCGACATCGTACTGCACCAGCGAGAAATTGCCGTTGCGGAACAGATAGGTGCCGGTCGACGAGGCGTCGCCGACACCGCGCCATTTGTTCATGGACGTGATCGTCCTGGTCTTGTCGTCATATTCGGAATTGACCAACTGGTCGTCGGTCTGGAAACCGATGATGTGGATCCCCTCGACCTTGCCCTCGCTGTTGTTGTTCTCGTAGCGGATGTCCAGCTCCGGCGAGGCGAACTGCAGCTGCCTGACGCCGGCGACATCGTCGTAGATGTAGTAGACCGCGCTCTCATTGTAGGCGGCCAGCGAGCAGAAGAAGCGGAAAAGCCGCGTCTCGCGCTCCGGCTCGTCGGCTCCGGCGTCCTTGTCCTTATAGCGGATGGAGTAGGCGTCCGGCTCGCCGGCTGGCTTGCCTTCCGGATTCTCCTTGTCGCACTGTTCGCCATAGGTGGCGAGGAACGCCTTCCTGGCCTGTTCAAGCGCCTCGTCCTTCTTCGGGGGCGGCGGGCCGTCGCCGCAACTGGCCGGCACGGCACTTTCGAAATCTTCGGTCGACGGCTTCAGCGCGCCCTTGTCGATGAAGATCGGCTGGAACGGCGGTTCCTGTATCTGCGCGTTGACCTGGCGAAGCGTGTAACAGCCGGCAAAGACCTTGGCCTCGCCCTTCTTGTCAGTCGCCTGGATGGCGACGGGAACGCTGTAATAGATGCTGCCGGCCGCACCCTCGTCGGATACGGCGCCGGTTTTGACCTCGACCGTGTCGGTGTTGTCGTAGCCCTTGACGAAAGCGTTGAAATCTTTTGCTGGCTTCGTATCGCCATAGTAACCCCAGGCGCGAGCGAATTCATGCCGGCCGATGGCGCTGTAGAGCGAGCGGACGACCGCCTCTGCGCTGGATCTATCGTCGATATAAGGCACTTCGGCTGCGAGCGCCGACTGGCCGATGCCAACAAGGGAGAGCAAGGCAGTCGCTGCGAGAAGGGCACGTATCATCGGGAATCTCCGCTCGATAACGAAAATACTACCACGGCGATTGCGGCGGCGCGGTGACGCGGCCTGGACACTGCTTGAAGAATCGGGCCGGGAGGCGCTACCTCACGACCCGCGGCGCTGAGGCCGCCTGGGGAGATTACTCACGTGACCATATCCATGTACGATATTTCCGTGGCCGTCTTTTCGGCCCGGCTGAAGGCGCTGGCCAGCGTGCTGTCGCTGACCGAGCAGAACGCCACCGACCGCAAGATCGACCCACAGGTGCTCCTGACCGCCAGGCTGGCGCCCGACATGTTCGCGCTGACCAGGCAGGTGCAGATCGCCACCGATCACGCCAAGGGCGCGCCGTCGCGGCTCGCCGGCCGCGAAGTGCCGAAATTCGAGGACAATGAGTCAAGCTTCGAGGAACTGCACGCCCGAATCGCCAAGACGCTCGATCATCTGGCGACATTCTCGGCCGCGGACCTGGCTGGCTCGGAGGAGCGGACGATCGAGCTCAGGCTTGCCGGGCGCGAGGTGTCGATGAGCGGGCTGCAGTACCTGCTTCATGCCGCCATGCCGAACTTCTACTTCCACGTCACCACGGCCTACGACATCCTGCGGCATAACGGCGTGCCGCTGGGCAAGGCGATTTTCCTGGGACGCTAACAACCGAGAGGGTTCCCGGCCACCGCCGGGAAGCCTCTTTTACTTTTGGTTTCGCGCAATTCCGGACGGAGCCGCGGCACACTTGCCCTGGAATTGCCCGAGCGCCAGATCAGCGTATCGACATTTCGCGGGCGATACGCGGAAAATCCGCCGGCTTGATGCCGATATCGGCGCGGTCGGCATTGCTCATCGCGTTCAGAAGCGCGAGCGCCGAACGGTAACGCTGCTGTTCCTGCGGGCGTGGCCGCGCGAACATTTCAGTGAAGAACCCCATATCCCAGGCCCCTAATTTGTCCTCCACACGTCTAATATATAGGCGATTTGTTACAATTGTGCAGTGCAGCAATCGCATGGCAGCCATGCCTTTGCGAATTTTTTTCGCCACAATCGATTTTTTTGAAACTTTTGCAGAAGCTCGATCGTAGGCCTCGATGCTGGCTCCATGGCCGGCTTTTCCTCGCCATTCCTGGCGACCTTGCCGGGCTGCACAAAAATGCGGTCCGGCTTTTTGTTTCGGCGGCGACTGCGTCGGGTTTCCGGAGCTGAAAAGCGCGCAATTGTTAACGTCATGGGCATTCATTTTTAACGAGAGCGCTCTATGGTCGGCGGCGACGGTGAATGCCGTCGCAATACGGAGGAGGCTGAGATCGGCACCGGGAACAAGCTCGATTTCGCTTCGTTGCTCGACGACCTGATCATCGCTTCCGAGAAGGGCGAAGACGGGGGCGCCAGGCCCTCTATACCGTTCGATTATCTGTCGGTGGCGGACGAGCTTCATTCCGGTCGCATCAAGGTTGCGGGCGAGAGCGTCGCCGCAGAATACCGTGAAACGGGCACTGATCTTGCCGCCGAGTTCGCCGCGATTCTCGACCAGGCCAAGCTGGCGCTTGCCGGCGAAGAGCCGCGGCCGGAGGAAAAGCTGCCGCCGATCGATCCGGAATCGATTGCCGGCGAGCTCGGCCTGGACCGTCCAGGCAAGAATGCCGATTTCGGCCGCATGCGGCGCAACTTCGCTTTCGCCAACCATCCGGACCGTGTTGCCCCGCATCTGCGCCAGCGCGCCATGATCCGCATGCAGGTCGCCAACATGCTGATCGACGAGGCCAAGCGGCGCGCTCTGGCTGCGGCGCGTCGCTAGCAATTCACGCAAAAGTCGGCGGCGGCAGGGTTGGAGAACCCCAAGCCTTTGCTTTATGCTTGAATTCCTCGCCGCCCAGCCGCGCAAAACCTCCCGCCGGAGAAAATTCCATGCATAAACGCCGCCTCGGTCGGACCGATCTCCTTGTTTCGCAAATCTGCCTGGGCTCGATGACCTGGGGCCAGCAGAACACCGAGGCCGAAGGTCATGCGCAGATGGATCTGGCCTTCTCGCGCGGGGTGAATTTCATCGACACCGCCGAGCTTTACTCGATCCCGCCGAAGGCCGAGACGCAGGGGCGGACCGAGAAGATCATCGGAAGCTGGATGAAGGAGAAGGGAAATCGCGACAAGGTCGTCATCGCCTCGAAAGTAGTCGGCCGCACCGCCAACACCTGGTTCCGCGGCGACCGCCCTTCGAAGCTGGTTCGTGCCGATATATTCGATGCGGTCGAGAAGTCGCTGGCCAAGCTCGGCACCGACTATATCGATCTCTATC
>NZ_RZSL01000385.1:0-5998 GCF_003997355.1 Mesorhizobium sp. M1E.F.Ca.ET.041.01.1.1
CGCAGATATAGGCGAGCACCGCCCAGGCGAGCGCGGCGGTCGCCGGGAACATCGAGGTCCCCTTGACCACGAACAGGATGGTCAGGAACAGCGCCAGAAGCCCGGCAATGCCGATGACGATGCCGCGGAACAGCGTGTAGGAATTGACCGAGTCCTTGTAGGATTCGGGATCCCATAGATAGACCTGCGGCAGCTTGGGCGAGGCGAGCTCGGCGATGAAGGTGACGACCGTCCCGGGGTTCAGCGTCACCCGGAAGACGTCGGCGTCGGGGCTGGTCTGGCGGTCGAGCGCGAAGCCTTCGCTGGGCGTGATCGCCGCGATGCGGGTCGAGCCGAGATCCGGCCAGAAGATGCCCGAATTCACCAGGCGGAAATGCGGCGCGACGATCAGCCGGTCGAGCTGCTGGTCGGTGGTGTTGGCGAGCGCGAACACCGCCCAGTCGCCGGTCGAACGCGCGTCGTTGGCTTCGACCTCGATGCGCCGCACGATGCCGTCGGGGCCGGGCGCGGTCGAGACCTGAAAATTCTCGCCCTGGTTCCGGTAGATCTCGACGGCGCCCGAAAGGTCGAGCGCCTTGTCGTCGCGGGCGATCTTGATCGGCTCGACGGCAAGCGCGGGCGCGGCTGCCGAGAGCGTGACGACGACCGCCAGGATGAGGGCGAACAGCGACGCGATTCGCGAAAAATTCGTCACATATCAGCCCTTCGTTCCATCACCCGGCGGATCGTCCGCGATCCGGGCGTAGAGGTAGTGATCCTGCCAGATGCCATTGATCCTGAGATAGGATCGCAGCAGTCCTTCGCGCCGGAATCCGGCTTTTTCAAGCACGCGGATCGACCGGGCGTTGTCGGGAATACAGGCAGCCTCGATCCGGTGCAACCTCAGCGTATCGAAGGCAAATCGGGACACCACCTTGACCGCGTCGGTCATCAGGCCGCGGCCGCCGAAACGCTCGCCGATCCAGTAGCCGATATGGCCGCTTTGGGCGACGCCGTGGCGGATGTTGCCGAGCGTGATGCCGCCGGCAAGCTTGCCGCTCGACTTCTCGAAGATGAAGAAGGCGATTGCCGTGCCTTGCGCATAATCCTCGCGGTAGCGGCTGATGCGCAGCCGCCAGGCGGTGCGGTCGAGCTCGTCAGGCTGCCAGCGCGGCTCCCATGGCTCCAGGAAGGCGCGGCTTTCGCCGCGCAGCGTCGACCACTCACGGTAGTCGTTGGTCAGCGGCACGCGCAGCGTGACCTTTTCACCCTTCAGTGCCGGCAGGTCGCGGCGAAAGAAAGGGAGCGCGAACATGGCGCGTGACGAAGTTTAGACGGCGAGCTTGCGGGCCGTTGTCTGCGGACCCGAAAGTGAATCGAGGATCGCCTCATAGGGCGCCAGCGTGCCCACGGGGCCCACCGCCGTCAGCGTCGGCTTGGTCGAGAACAGCCGCGACGAGAGGTCGGTGAGCCGGTCGACGGTCAGCGCCGCCAGCCGTTCCATCAACTCCTCCTTGGCGATCGGCCGCCCGAACAGGAGCAACTGCCTGGCGATCTGCGAGGCGCGGCTTGCCGGGCTTTCGGCCGACATGATGAGGCCGGCGCGATATTGCGCGCGCGCCCGGTCGAGCTCATCCTGCTGTATGCTCTCGCCGGCCTTCTGCAGCTCGTCGATGATGACCGGCACCAGCTTGGCGATATCGCTCTGACCGGTCGCGGCATGCACGCCGAAAATGCCGGTGTCGGAAAATCCCCAGTGGAAGGCATAGACCGAATAGCACAGGCCGCGTTTCTCGCGCACCTCCTGGAACAGCCTCGACGACATGCCGCCGCCCAGGATCATCGACAGCACCTGCGAGGCGTAGAAGTCGCGCACATGGTAGGCGCGGCCCTCGAAGCCGAGAACGATCTGCGCGTCCATCAGGTCGCGGTCCTCGCGGAAGTCGCCGCCGACATATTGCGCGTATTGCGGAATGTTGCTCGCGGCCTTGCCGCGGAAGCCGCCGAGCTGCTTCTCGACCTCGCGCACGAAATTGTCATGCTTGATGTCGCCGGCGGCCACGATCACCATGCGCTCGGCGCCGTATTGGCGCTCGATGAAATCGTGCAGTTGCCTGGAGGTGAAGGATTTGACCGTCTCTGGCGTGCCGAGGATCGAGCGGCCGATCGTCTGGTGGCGGAAGGCGGTTTCGGTGAAGCGGTCGAAGACGATGTCGTCGGGCGTGTCGTGCGCGGCGCCGATCTCCTGCAGGATCACATGCTGCTCGCGCTCCAGCTCTTCGGGATCGAATTCGGACTCCTGCAGGATGTCGGCCAGGATATCGACCGCCAGCGGCACGTCGCCTGAGAGCACCCTGGCATAGTAGGAGGTCGTCTCGACACTGGTCGCGGCGTTGATCTCGCCGCCGACATTCTCGATTTCCGAGGCGATCTGGAAGGCGCTGCGCCGCTTCGTTCCCTTGAACGCCATATGCTCGAGCAGGTGGGCCATGCCGTGCTCTTCGTCGCGTTCATTGCGAGCGCCCGACTTCACCCAGGCGCCAAGGGCAACAGATTCGAGGCTTGGAAGGGTTTCGGTGGCGACTGTCAGGCCGTTCGACAGACGGCTTACCTCAACACCCATATGGCAACTACTCCCTAATGGGCCGCCCGCGTGTGGCGGCTCACGTAATCTTCCACCATTTTTAGCTCGGATGGAAGTATCGTGTATTTTTCGTCGGCTGTCATCAAGCCGCCTAGCCATGCGGGCAGGGCTGGGGCAATGCCGCTGGCGGCCTCGACCGCCGCAGGAAACTTCGCCGGATGCGCGGTGCCGAGTACCACCATCGGGACGGCGCCGGAGGCATGGGCCGCCGCTACATGCACGGCGGCAGCCGTGTGCGGATCGAGCAGGTAGCTGCTCGCTTCAAGCGTCGAACGGATGGTTGCGGCGACCTCGTCGACGCTGGCGCGGCCGGCGTCGAACTCGGCGCGGATCCGCGTCATTTCGTCCGCCTCGATGGTGAAGGCACCGGACTGCTTCAGCCCGTTCATGTAGCGCCTGACCGTCGCGGCATCGCGGCCCGCGGCCTCGAACAGCAGGCGCTCGAAGTTCGACGACACCTGGATATCCATCGACGGCGAGGTGGTGGCGAACACGCCCTTGGTGCGGTATTCGCCGCTCGATAATGTGCGCGCCAGGATGTCGTTGTCGTTGGTGGCGATAATCAGCCGCTCGACCGGCAGCCCCATGCGCTTGGCGGCGTAGCCTGCGAAAATGTCGCCGAAATTGCCGGTCGGCACGGTGAAGGACACTGGCCGGTCGGGCGCGCCGAGCGACAGCGCCGAGGAGAAATAGTAGACGATCTGGGCCATGATGCGGGCCCAGTTGATCGAGTTCACGCCCGACAGCGACACCCTGTCGCGGAAGCCGTGGTCGTTGAACATGTCCTTCACCAGGCCCTGGCAATCGTCGAAATTGCCTTCGATCGACAGCGCATGGACGTTCGCAGCAGCCGACGTCGTCATCTGCCGCTGCTGCACCGGCGAGACCTTGCCGTTGGGGAAAAGGATGAAGATGTCGGTGCGGTCGCGGCCGGCGAAAGCATCTATTGCCGCGCCGCCTGTGTCGCCGGAGGTGGCGCCGACGATGGTCGCGCGTTTGCCCCGTTCGGCGAGCACATGGTCCATCAGCCGCGCCAGCAGCTGCATCGCCACGTCCTTGAAGGCGAGCGTCGGGCCGTGGAAGAGCTCGAGGACGAAGGTGTTTGCGCCGGTTTGCACCAGCGGGCACACCGCCTCATGGCGGAAAGTCGCATAAGCCTCGCGCACCAGCTTTTCGAAGACGGGCGCCGCGATCTCGCCGCCGAGGAAAGGCGTCAGGACGCGAATGGCAAGGTCGGGATAGGCAAGGCCGCGCATGGCGCGGATGTCGGCGGCCGAAAACTGCGGCCATTCGCGCGGCACGTAAAGCCCGCCGTCGCGCGCCAGCCCGGCCAGCACAGCGTCGGAAAATCCAAGCACGGGCGCATCCCCCCGGGTACTCACATATTGCATCGTCAAAGACCCATTGCTGCCGGTCGCGTCATCCACGGCAATTTGGTTAATTTTCCGAGCCGGCTCAGTCGCATTTTTGCCGCGGCGTTGATATACGTCACCGGCTTTGTGAGAGGGAAGTGCAGTTCATGGCGTTTTATTCGGTCAACCGTCGTTTTGTCGCGGGTCTGGCGCTTGCCGGCTTTATGCTTGCCGCCGCCGGCTGCCAATCGAGCGACAATGGCATTCTCGACTTCGGTTTCGGCAAGAAGGATCCGACCGCGCCGCCGCCGCCGCAGGACCCTCAGGTGCTCGCCAGCCAACTGCGCGCTTACTGCCCGAAGGTGACGCTGCGTGACGGCACCGCCTTCTTCAACACCTATGCCAAGGGCACCGCCGCCAAGCCGAAGAAAAAGAAGGGCGACGCCACGGCGGACGCCGAAGCCGAGGCAGCCGCCGCGGCCGCGCAGGCCGGCTCCAACGGGGCGCCGGTCGATCCCAATCGCGACCCCGCCAAGATCATCTACCAGGCCTCGATCACCGACGTGACACGCGACTGCACCCACGAGAACGGCCAACTGACGATGAAGATCGCGGTCGCCGGCAAGGTGGTGCCGGGGCCGCTGTTCGCGCCAGGCACCGTCACCATGCCGATCCGCGTCGCGGTTCAGCATGGACCCGACGTGCTCTATTCGCAGCTTCATCAGTATCAGGTGCAGGTCACCGATCCGTCGGCCGCGACGCAGTTCGTCTTCACCGACGCCAACGTCGTGGTGCCGGAGCCGACCGCGACCGACTACCAGGCCTATGCCGGCTACGACGAGAACACGCCGGCGCCTGCCGCGGACAAGTCGAAGGGCAAGAGGAAGACACGCGCCGCGGCGACGAACTAACCGAGGGTTAGCTACCGGAAGCACAGAAGACGCCGCCAGATGGCCGCAGGCGTGTGTACAGCGAGCCCTAGGCGTCCTCCGACCATTCCGACAATGCCGCGATCGTGCTGTTCAGTTCCGCCCAGCGGCGGATGACCGTTTCGGCGCCCGCTTCGGTCAGCGCGTCGGCATGGCCGGGATAGCTGTGGCCGGCGCCGGTGAAGCCGATGACGCGCATGCCCGCCGCCCTGGCGCCGGTGACGCCGTGCACCGAATCCTCGATGACGAAGGTGTTCTTCGGGTTCGCGCCGAGCTGTTCGGCGGCGTAGAGGAACACGTCCGGCGCCGGCTTGGTCTTCTTGCTGGGGATGTCCAGCCCCGAAAAGATGTGGCCGGCGAAGAACGGTAGCAGGCGCACCTTCTCCAGCATGAACTCGATCCGCTCCTTGCGCGAATTGGAGCAGACGGCGCGCGGTGCCGTTACGGCCGCCACCGCCTCACGGGCGCCGTCGATGACGCGCACGTCGCTGCGCAGCTTACGGTCGACCAGTTCCTCGGCGCGGTCGATCAGCGAGGCCTGGAACGGGATGTGCGATTTCTCCTCGAGCCGCAGCATGATGTCCTTGAAGGTCAGCCCGGCATAGGTCTCGAAAATCTCCTCCGCCGAGATCTCGAATCCGGCCGAAGTCAGAAGCTCTGCCTCGACGCGCGCGGCGACGATTTCGGAATCGACGAGTACGCCGTCGCAATCGAAGATGACAAGGTCTGGCTGGGGCATGGCAATCCGAAGCGTGGGAGGAAAATGGCCTGACGGGCCCAAGCGGCGCGGCATACACCAATGGGCCGGTCTTCGCAAATCGCGCGAGGCTCTTCAGCCTTCACCGAATGTTTACGCTGATCGGTAACCATAACAGGCAGTAAACCGTAACGCGTGCCTTTGGGTGTTTTGATGTCTGCCGTGCGTCTTCTCGACGAGCTTTCCCATGCTCCCCAGCAGTCCGAATGGCTGGACACGATCCTGAAAGGCGACTGCGTCGCCGCGCTTGACCGGCTGCCGGAAAAGTCGATCGACGTCATCTTCGCCGACCCACCCTACAATCTGCAGCTCGACGGCGATCTGCACCGGCCCGACC
>NZ_RZSL01000386.1:0-5982 GCF_003997355.1 Mesorhizobium sp. M1E.F.Ca.ET.041.01.1.1
CAGCTTAGCGGACTTTTCAGCACTTCTGGAGAAGCTCAGGGTTGCATCCGCTGCCCGTCCGATCCTACCCGGCGACAGTGGGCAGAGGCTGGAGCATTTCGAGCGCTGGCTGCTCGCGGACTTCCACCTGTTGACCGATTATGCCTGGCGTCAATCACCAGGCGATCCCGTCCGTTTCACGGGCCCGCAACCATGTGCAAACCCGTTTGCTATTATCGAAACAGCCAATAACCCCCAGCAGAGCTGGGGGGTTGAACGGCAACCACTATAGCGGGTTATAACGGATGCTATGACAGACGCTTGAAGGTTAGAGTCTGTTTAGAAAATCAGGGATGGGCGTTTCTGCGGACAAGATTGCCGCCCGTAGCGACGAGGATCATGGCGTGAGAGACGTCGATGCGCTTCTCGTAGTGCGCACCAGGCGGCGCCATCTTGTCATCCAGCCGAAGGTTCGCTCGACGACCCAGCGGCGGGGCAAGACTTCGAAGCCCTTCTGGTCGTCGGATCGGCGGATGATCTCGACCACGAAATCGAGGTCGGCGGCCTTATCCATGAGCTTCAGCCGATCGTAGGCGCCGTCGGCGAACAGGTGTTTCACCCGGGGCCAGCGCTTGCGGATGCCGTCCAGAACCGCCTGAGCCCCGGCACTGTCGGAGATGTCGGCTGGGGTGAGGTTGACCATCAACAGCCGCCCATCGGTATCGACGGCGATGTGGCGCTTGCGGCCGACACTGACTGACTGGCTGTCGATCACGCCCGCCGTGGGACTTGCCTCGCGCCAGAAAGCGCCGCGCCAACTCGCGAAACCAGCCGTAGACCGTCTGCGAGGCGCCGAAATGGATCGGCAGCATCCGCCAGCCGCAACCCGAGCGCACAAGGTAGCGCGCCGCGTTGATCACCTCACGGAAATCAACCTCGCGCGGACGGCCGCGACGCCCAGGCTTGGGCAGCAGCGGAGCGATCTGTTCCCACTCCTCGTCCGTCAGATCGGACGGGTAGCCTCAAGTGGCATATGGACGAGACGTCCATCAAAATACGCGGCCAATGGATGTGTCTCAATCGTACAGTCGACGGCTCGGCACACGTTCGAGTACTTCTTCAGCGAACAGCGCGACCTGCCGGCAGCCAAGCGCTTCTTCCGGGAACCGCCCATGAGCGCCACGGCAGACCGGATCGCATCGTCATCGACGGCAGCCCGAGCAATCTCGAGGCGATCATCTCCTGCGACGCCGAACACCGTCTGCGGAATCCTCCGCGCAGCCATCCGCTCGAAGCAGGACATCGGCTGGCTCGAAGCCGCCGACGGGGGGTGTACTCCACTGCAACTTGCGCTCAAAGCTGCCGGAAAAACCATACATGACCGCCGAGCTAGAGAGTTTGACATACTCAATTCCTGGAAACGTGTCGCGCGTCGACAGTAGGGGCCGGTTGTCGAGTATGCGACGTAAATGAATTCGGCTTGGGGCCTGCGACCGCCATTGATAACATTGACGAAAACTCCCATGCTGTTCCTGCGCGGTTGGCACGACTTTTGCAGCCCCCTCGCTCGCGGAGGGGCTACCTGTCGGGATCACATCGCGATCAAAGGAATGAAGGAAGGGAAAGCAGCATGTCAGATCTGCGTCAGATCGTATTCTGTGGAATAGAAGACATCGGAAAATCCACATCTCCCAAAATCAACTCGCCAGTCTGTCAACTTTCAGACAGAACTATCCCGATAGTCGGTTGCGACCCCAAGGCCACTGGGCAGTGAGGGGCACGATGGCGCCATCAGGTGCAGGGCGCGCCAACATTCAGGGGGCGAAGCATGATTTCGCGGCAGCCTATAATTCCAAGTGGCCGCACGCTTATTTTCGCGCGCATCTGTCCTTAGACTATGTGATTCCAGATCGGGCCAAGCCAGTTTTCGAAAGGATATTTGCCGATTGTCGACGCGTTCGAAAGAAAACCAGGTTGAAGATTATCGACGTCGGTTGCTCCTATGGCATTAACGCCGCCTTACTCCGCACCGATCTCAGTCTCGACGATCTCTATGCTGCCTATCTGAGACCCAGCGGATCGCTCTCGCGCCGACACGAGATCGAGCATCGTGCCTTCTTTCGCAATCGCGGCCTGCGAGACGACATCCAGTTCGTCGGCGTCGACCCATCGTTCCGAGCTGTTCGCTATGCGCGAGTTCTGGGCCTGCTGGAAGCCGGTATCATGGCTGATCTAGAAACCCGTGACTTGACGGTCGAGGAACGCTGCGATCTCGCGGGTGCGGACATCGTCATCAGTACAGGCTGTGTGGGTTACGCCACAGAGCGAACATTTGCACGCGTGTATGCTGCGTCTGCGACGTCTCGCCCGTGGGTCGTTGCCTTCGCAATGCATCCGTTCAGCTATGACAATATCGCAATGGCCCTTCGGGATTTCGGACTGGAAACCAGGCTTGAAGACCGCTTCAGACAGCGCCAGCGGCGCTTCTCGACAGTGAAGGAACGGCGGGCTATCCTAACCGCGATGACCAAGCTCGGTATGGAGGATCGCTTGGAGCGCACGACTGGCTATATTTACGCATCCTGCCACGTTTCTGCATCGCCGGGCGAATTGGTCTGAGCCCTGCCAACAGGCATCTCCCGGCGAATTGACGGTCGCAACGCGTCACCTTTCAGCGAGCAAGCCGTGGGCCTATTTTAATGTTGGAAGGCCACCACGGGAAGGTGCGGAAGCCTGGCGTAGTCGACGTAAGCGGTGCTCATCGCCCGCGCATCAGCGGTAAGCGACGCGCCAACGAACCTTGCAACAGGCCTGATGTACATGGAACTTTTCGAGCCATGACATTGGTTAAGCGTTGCCGCGGCGGCGGCCGAAGATCTTGTAACGGTGCCCGGCGCATCGCTTGCGATCCGAAAACCTAAGGGCTCCATGTGCTCCGCGCGGATCGCGCCATCGGGGACACCCTCCCGGGTGCGAGCAAGGAGAGGTTAGAGGGTGCGGGGCGAGCTGACGCGTAACAGCGAAGTACTCGGCAAATTCTGGAAGGATCGCTCATTGGCTCAGGGCAATTTTTACCTCGGCCGAGGAAGAGATGACCTCCCACAGAATGGTGGATCTCGCCAACTCTTTTGGGAGCCTATCTGAAGCAGGCGATCGAGCGATTGGCCGTCGCGAGCACACGTCCATAGCCCTGTGGCAGATCCGGGCTCGCCATTATCGGCCGCTGGTCGAACGGAACATCAGACAGAGCGAGCGGCGGTGTTGACCGGCGAGCCGGTGCCCGCCGGCGAGAAGTTGATCAGCCTGTTCGAAGAGCATGCCGATATCATCCTCAAAGGCAGCCGCGATACCGAATACGGCCACAAGCTCAACCTCACCACCGGCAGGAGCGGCATGATCCTCGATGTGATGATCGAGCAGGCAACCGAGCTGACGCGACCGCTTGCTGCCGATGCTTCTGCGCCACATCGCCCTCTATGGTCAGGCACCACGGCATGCGGCCGCCGACCGTGGCTTCGCCACGCGCGCCAACCTGGCCACGGCGAAAGCGTGGGGCATCTCCGACATGGCCTTCCACAAGAAAGCCGGTCTCAGGGTCGAGAACATGGTCAGAAGCAAGTGGATCCATCGCAAGCTGCGCAACTTCCGCGCCGGCATGGCCGGCATTTCATACCTCAAAGCGTGCTTACGGTTTGGCGCGTTGCACCTGACGCGAGCTTCGACGCGAGCGGAGAAGGCGAGAATTTTGGATGAGTTCGTCGTCGTCACGGGCTTTCACCGCAAGCACGCGATGCGGCTGCTACGACGGGGTGAGGGGCCGTTTGCACGCCGGCGAGCGCGGTCGCGGATTTATGATGAAGCGGAACGCAATGCGCTCATATTGCTCTGGGAGGCGTCCGACCGCGTCTGCGGCAAGCGGCTGAAGGCGTTGCTGCCCATCCTTCTCGAGGCGATGGAACGGCACGGTCATTTTGACCTAGCGCCTGAAATCCGGGGCAAATTGCTGGCGATGAGCGCAGCCACGATCCATAGGACGCTGGGACCGATCCGAGAAGGCTTGGGACGTCCTAGACGACGGCCCGCAGCGCATGCCCTGCGACGGAGCATTCGCATTAGAACGTCGGCGGATTGGGACGATCCAGCGCCAGGCTTCGACCTCGTGGCCCATAGCGACCCTTCGGCTCGCGGCAGCTTCATCCAAACCCTCGTGCTCACCGACATGCGACCGGCTGGACGGAATGTGCGCCGCTGCTGGTTCGCGAACAGACGCTGTTGAGCACGGTGCTCACAGAATTGCGCAAGCAACTGCCCTTCGCGCTTCTCGGCCTGGATACGGACAACGACACCGTCTTCATGAACGAGACGCTGAAGGCCTATTGCGCCGCCGCCAACATCGTCTTCACGCGCTGCCGCCCCTACCGCAAGAATGACCAAGCCTTTGTCGAGCAGAAGAATGGCGCCGTGGTGCGTAGGATGGTCGGATATCGTCGGTTCGAGCGGCTGGAGGCCGCCACGCTGCGAGCGAAGCTCTACAGCGCTGCTGTTCGTGAACTTCTTTCAGCCATCGTCCAAGTTGATCGCGAAGCAGCGCGACGGCGCGCGTATGCGGAAGACATATGGTCCGCCAGCTACGCCGCATCAGCGTCTGGTTGCCGACCCCTCGCACCTCAGATGCAGTCCGCTCCCGTCTGCAGGAAATCTACGCCGGGCTCGATCCTGTCCTGCTATTGCGCGATATCCGCGCCGTGCAGGAGCGACTCGCTGCGCTTGATCGATACTCCGCCGGCCATGCGCCCTGACGGAACAGCTCAGCCAATCGACCTTTTCCTGGCGAGTTTGCGGACTGCCTGGAAGGACGGAGCTATCCGGCCGACGGATCGCCCGATTGTGAAAGCCAAAAGGGGGCGGCGGCGTCCTGACCCTCTCGTCAAGGCGACTGCGGACTTACGAAATTGGTTCGAAGCCGAACCATGGCGAGCCGGCAGCGAACTTCTGTCACGACTGCAGGCCGAGTATCCCTGCGATTACCCGGACAAACTGCTTCGAACGCTTCAGCGCCGGCTAAAGGTCTAGCGCAGCGAACAGGCGGACGCGTTGCTGTTTGGCCCCTTGAACAAGGAGCCGCCGATCCTGGAGATTGCAGGGCCACACTGAGGCGCCGTGGCGCTCGCTAAGGAGGCCGGGAGCAAAATGGATCAGGCAACGCTCGAATGTCGAGGAACATCGTTACGTGAGGCAATACGCGCTCTCACGCTGATTGTCGCGCCGCAGATACGCGAGGCAGATCGATCACGCTGCTCGCTGAACCAGAATTGGACTGTGTCGCCGACAGCGACCGCAACAAAGACCATCCTCTGATCGGACCTTTGTGCGTCTCGTTGAGATGGCACTTCCGGGTCACGCTACCCTTGCCCCGGTGTCATCGGCAATCCACTGCTTGAGGCCAGCACCATCGTCATCATCGCACCATTCTGGGAGAAGGTGCGCGACAACCTGATCGTTGCGCTGCAGCGGGCACTGGATTCTCCTGGAGATGTGTCCGTCCATGACACCGGTCAGAGCGCTTCACCTGGGGGTGCGGAAATGTTGCAGGACGCATAGATGTAGCCCGTGGTGCGCTCTAGGCGATCCTCCATGCCGAGTTTGGCCATAGCTTTCAGGATCGCCCGCTGTTCCGTCGACGTGGAGAAGCGACTCTGGCGTTGTCTGTACCGTTCTAATGGCCGAGTTTCCAAGGAGAAAGCCCGAAGGGCCGCCGCGATGTCGTCATAACTGAAGCGGTGCATTACGAAGGCGACGACCCACGGGCGTGACGTGGCCGACGCCTCATACACGCGTGCAAAGGTTCGCTCGGTAGCGTAGCCCACGCAGCCTGTGCTGATAAGGATGTCGGCATCCGCGAGTGCGCTACGTTCCTTGATCGTTAAGTCACGAGTTTCCAGATCAGCCGTGACGCCAGCCTCCAAAAGGCCCAGATCCAGCGCATAACGAACAGCCCAGAAC
>NZ_RZSL01000387.1:0-5982 GCF_003997355.1 Mesorhizobium sp. M1E.F.Ca.ET.041.01.1.1
GTTCAAGGCAAAGGTTTCGGCACTTCAGCTCGAGATCGGCTTCGGCGGCGGCGAGCATCTCCTGCATCGCGCGACGGAGGCGCCGGCGACCGGCTTCATCGGCGTCGAGCCATTCGTCAACGGCATGGCCAAGATGATGACGGCGCTCGGCAAGGCGCCGCTCGCCAATCTGAGAGTCTATGACGACGACGCCACGCGTCTGCTCGACTGGCTGCCGCCGGCCTCGCTCGATGGCATCGACCTGCTCTATCCTGATCCCTGGCCGAAGAAGAAGCACTGGAAGCGGCGCTTCGTCAGCCCGGCCAATCTCGACCGGTTCGCCCGGGTGCTGAAGGCTGGCGGCAGGTTCCGCTTCGCCTCCGACATCGACAGCTACGTGAACTGGACGCTGCTTGCCTGCCGCGCCAATGGCAACTTCGCCTGGCAGGCGAACGAGGCCGCCGACTGGCACACCCCCTATGAGGGCTGGCCCGGCACGCGCTACGAGGCCAAGGCCATCCGCGAGGGAAGGCGGCCTGCCTATTTGACCTTTATCCGGAAGTAGCCCCGGAAAATCTCGAAAGGGCCGCGAAGCGCCCCCGTTATTCACCGCTTGGAAGTCATCCGCCGCTCAGAAGCGGCCGATCTTGTCGAAGGCGGTCGGGTCGATGCCGAGCTTCTTCAGGTCGCCGCGGCGCGGCTTGCGTCCGGCCTCGACGGCGCGCAATGCGGCTGCGGCGCTGCCGAATGTGGTCAGAAAATCACCGATCACGAAAAACAATCCACGGTCCATGGCGACTACCTTTCGCGCGCCACCGCGCACGACCTTTCTTTTGCACTGCAGCATAACTGGGTGCTGGCAGGCCCCAATCACAGGGGCGCCGGCGCATAGCCGTCATGCTCCAGAAGCAATGCTGATCCCGCTGCGGTGAGGCCGGTGCTGACGTCAGGCTTGAAACACCGGCCGCAATCGTCTATATCAGCCTCAAATTCTTGGTCGGTATGACGAAGAGTGGGTCCACCCGGTCCCGCTCTTTTTTATTACCTGCCGGCCGGAGCGACAAAACGACAGGGATCCGATGACCGCAGCGGCAAGCGAAGCCGACGACCGTATCATCCGTGAAAGCGGCATCGATGCGCGTATTGCGATGATCGTGCAGCCGGTGCTCAAGGCCATCGGCTTTCGCCTCGTGCGGGTGCAACTGACGGGACAGAACGGGCTGACGCTGCAAATCATGGCCGAGCGCGAGGACGGCACTATGACCGTCGAGGATTGCGAAGAGATCAGCCGCGCGGTTTCGCCGGCGCTCGATGTCGAAGATCCGATCGAAAAGGCGTATCATCTCGAAGTGTCGTCGCCGGGCATCGACCGGCCGCTGGTGCGCAAATCGGATTTCGCCACCTGGATAGGCCATCTGGTCAAGATGGAGACGTCGGTCCTCATCGGCGACCGCAAGCGCTTCAAGGGCAAGATCGCCGGGGCGGACGCCGACGGCATTCTGCTCGAGCGCGACAAGGCGGCCTATGGCGAAGAGCCGATGGTGCGCGTGCCCTTTGACGCCATTGCCGAGGCGCGGCTCGTGCTGACCGATGATCTCATCCGCGAGGCCCTGTCGAAGGACAACAGGGCCCGCAAGGAAGCAAAAAAGCGCCGGGGCGACGCGGAAGAAGCCGCCGCCGGCGAAGGAAACGAAACCGAACAGGAAGGTTGATTGAGCTTTCGGGCCGCGTGTCCGGAGCGAAGTCGGGAGAAAGACAATGGTTGTAAGCGCCAACAGGCTCGAACTGCTGCAGATCGCCGATGCGGTCGCGCGTGAAAAGTCGATCGACAAGTCCATCGTCATCGCCGCCATGGCCGATGCGATCCAGAAGGCGGCGCGTTCGCGTTACGGTCAGGAAACCAACATCCGGGCCGACATCAATCCCAATACGGGCGAGATGAAACTGCAGCGGCTGATGGAAGTGGTCGAGAAGGTCGAGGACTACGCGACGCAGATCGCCCTCTCCACGGCGCGCGAGCGCAACCCCGACGCCCAGCTTGGCGATTTCATCGCCGAACAGCTGCCGCCCATGGATTTCGGCCGCATCGCCGCCCAGTCGGCCAAGCAGGTCATCGTCCAGAAGGTGCGCGAGGCCGAGCGCGATCGTCAGTATGACGAGTACAAGGACCGCATCGGCGAGATCGTCAACGGCACCGTCAAGCGCGTCGAATACGGCAACGTCATCGTCGACCTTGGCCGCGGCGAGGCGATCATCCGCCGCGACGAGCTGATCCCGCGCGAGAACTACAAGTACGGCGACCGCGTCCGCGCCTATGTCTACGACGTGCGCCGCGAGCAGCGCGGCCCGCAGATCTTCTTGTCGCGCACGCATCCGCAGTTCATGGCCAAGCTCTTCACCATGGAAGTGCCGGAAATCTACGACGGCATCATCGAGATCAAGTCGGTGGCCCGCGATCCGGGCTCGCGCGCCAAGATCGCCGTCATCTCGCGCGATTCCTCGATCGATCCGGTCGGCGCCTGCGTCGGCATGCGCGGCAGCCGCGTCCAGGCGGTGGTCGGCGAGCTGCAGGGCGAGAAGATCGACATCATTCCGTGGTCGCCCTCGGCCGCCTCCTTCATCGTCAACGCGCTGCAGCCGGCGGAAGTCGCCAAGGTGGTGCTCGACGAGGATGCCGAGCGCATCGAGGTGGTGGTGCCTGACGACCAGCTGTCGTTGGCCATCGGCCGCCGCGGCCAGAATGTGCGCCTTGCCTCGCAGCTCACCGGCTGGGACATCGATATCCTGACCGAGCAGGAAGAGAGCGAGCGTCGCCAGAAGGAATTCGTCGAGCGTTCGGCGCTCTTCATGGAAGCCCTCGACGTCGACGAGATGGTCGGCCAGGTGCTTGCCTCCGAAGGCTTCACCAGCGTCGAGGAAGTCGCCTATGTCGATTCCGGCGAGATCTCCTCGATCGACGGCTTCGACGAGGATACCGCTTCGGAAATCCAGACGCGCGCCCGCGAATATCTCGAAAAGATCGAGGCCGAGCACGACGAGAAGCGCAAGGCGCTCGGCGTCAAGGACGAACTGCGCGAGATCCCCGGCATCACCACGGCCATGATGGTGACGCTCGGCGAGGACGGCGTGAAGACGATCGAGGACTTCGCCGGCTATGCCGCCGACGACCTGATCGGCTGGAAGGAGCGCAAGGACGGCGAGACCAAGGTGTATCCGGGCGTGCTTGCCGATCATGGCGTCTCGCGCGCCGAAGCCGAAGAGATGGTGCTGGCTGCCCGCAGGAAGGCCGGCTGGATTTCCGAGGAAGAACTGGCCGCTGAAGAAGCCGCGGCCGGCGAAACCGTCGGTGCGTGAGGTGATCACCAATCGCAGAGCCCGTGGACGAGATGAACGATCGCACCTGCATCGTCACGCGCAGGCAGGCCGAAGCGGATGAACTGATCCGCTTCGTCGTCGGCCCGGATTCGGCCGTCGTTCCGGACATCAAGAGAAATCTGCCCGGCCGCGGTTGCTGGGTCACCGCCGATCGCCTACATATCGACAAGGCAGCGGCGAAGAACCTGTTTGCGCGGGCCTTCAAGGCGCAGGTTGCCGTCCCCGCCGATCTCGGGGGCATGGTCGACGGACTGCTTTCCAGATCCGCTCTGGGTATGCTGGGTCTTGCTCGCAAGGCCGGAGCGGTCGTTCTTGGCGCCGCCAAGGTGGAGGCTGCCGTGCGCGACGGGCAGGCGCTCTTCGTGCTGCACGCTACCGAAGCCTCGGACGATGGCGTCCGCAAGATCAGTCAGGCGCGGCGGGCAACCGTCCATCTCGGCGGCCCGGCCATCCCTGCCTACAAACTTTTACCCGAAGCCGAGTTGAGCTTGGCATTGGGGGGTACAAATGTGATACATGCTGCCGTCCTCGCGCAGGACGCGGGTAAGGCGGTTCAGAAGCGCATGGTTGCGCTCGACCGGTATCGGGGCGGAACCCCGGACGATTTGGCAATGCTTGCGGCCGTTGCTGACGAAGATGATGCCGCAGAGGATATGGAATGAACGATACGAAATCGGGCGACGACAAGACGTTGAGCGTTACGCCGAAGAAGACCTTGACGCTGAAGCGCCCCGGCCTCGAGCAGGGCACCGTGCGCCAGAATTTCTCGCATGGCCGTACCAAGTCGGTCGTGGTCGAGACCAAGAAGCGCAAGTTCTCGCTGCACGGCGACAAGCCGGAGCCGGTGGCGCCGTCGGTCTTCACGCCGAAGCCCGCAGCCGCGGCACCTGCCCCTGCCGTGCAGGAAGCGCCGAAGGCGCCGCCCCCGCAGCCGGAACGCTCCGGCATGGTGCTGAACGAATTGTCGCGCGGCGAGATGGAAGCCCGTCGCAGGGCGCTCGAAGGCTCCAAGGCGCGTGAGGTCGAGGACCGCCAGCGCGCCCAGGAAGAGGCCAAGCGCCGCGCCGAGGAAGAAGAGCGCCGCAAGCGCGAGCGCGAGGAATCCGCGCGTCGTCAGGCCGAGGAAGAGGCTCGCCTCCAGGCCGAGGCCGAGTCGCGTCGCCGTGCCGAGGAAGAGGCCCGCCGCCGCGCGCCGGTGGCCGCGGATAGTGCCGCGGCCGATGAAGACGAGGAAGTCAAGCCGAGGCGTACCGGCGCTGGTGCTGGTGCCGGTGCGCCGGCCCGCCGTCTCGCCACGCCCGAAGTGGCGCGTCCGGCCAAACCCACCAAGGGTGAGGAAGACCGCCGCCGCGGCAAGCTGACGCTGAATTCCGCGCTTTCCGACGAGGACGCGCGCGGCCGTTCGCTGTCCTCGATGCGCCGCCGCCAGGAGAAGTTCAAACGCGCGTTGCACAACGAGCCGCGCGAGAAAGTCATGCGCGAAGTGATCCTGCCCGAAACCATCACCATCCAGGAACTTGCGCAGCGCATGTCCGAGCGCGCCGTGGACGTGGTCAAGTTCTTCATGAAGCAGGGCCAGATCCTGAAGCCGGGCGACGTCATCGACGCCGACACGGCCGAACTGGTCGCTTCCGAATTCGGCCACACGGTCCGTCGCGTTGCCGAGTCCGACATCGAGGAAGGCCTGTTCAACATCGCCGACCGTCCGGAAGACCTGGTGTCGCGTCCGCCTGTCGTGACGATCATGGGCCATGTCGACCACGGCAAGACCTCGCTGCTCGACGCCATCCGCAACGCCAATGTCGTCTCCGGCGAGGCCGGCGGCATCACCCAGCATATCGGCGCCTATCAGGTCGATAAGAACGGTCAGAAGATCACCTTCATCGACACGCCCGGCCACGCCGCCTTCACCGCCATGCGCGCCCGCGGCGCCCAGGTGACCGACATCGCCGTGCTGGTGGTGGCGGCCGACGACAGCGTGATGCCGCAGACGATCGAATCGATCAATCACGCCAAGGCAGCCGGCGTCCCGATCATCGTGGCGATCAACAAGATCGACAAGCGCGACGCCGACCCGCAGAAGGTGCGCGCCGAACTCCTGCGCCATGAAGTGTTCGTCGAATCGATGGGCGGCGAGGTGCTGGACGTCGAAGTGTCGGCGACCAAGGGCACCAACATCGACAAGCTGCTCGAGGCGATCCTGCTGCAGGCCGAAATCCTCGACCTCAAGGCCAATCCCGACCGTACCGCCGAAGGCGCGGTCATCGAGGCCAAGCTCGACAAGGGCCGTGGTCCGGTCGCCACCGTTCTGGTGCAGACCGGCACGCTGATGCCGGGCGACATCATTGTCGCCGGCAACGAGTGGGGCCGTGTCCGCGCGTTGGTCAACGATCGCGGCGAGCATGTGCCGGAAGCGCCGCCGGCAATGCCGGTCGAGGTGCTCGGCCTCCAGGGCACGCCGCAGGCGGGCGACCGCTTCGCCGTCGTCAACAACGAGGCGCGCGCACGCGAAATCACCGAGTACCGCCAGCGCCTGGCGCGCGAAAAGGCGGTGGCCAAGCATGCCGGGCAGCGCGGCTCGCTCGAGCAGATGATGTCGCAATTGCAGACGAGCGGGCTGAAGGAATT
>NZ_RZSL01000388.1:0-5950 GCF_003997355.1 Mesorhizobium sp. M1E.F.Ca.ET.041.01.1.1
GCCCGAATAGCGCCGCGAGCGCGAGCGCGCTGGCGTAGAACCCGCCTTCCGCGGGCACCGGAATGACCGATTGCAAAAGAGTGCTCGCCACGAACGGCATCGCGGCGCCCAGGATCAGGCCGAGCACGATGCCGAGGCCGGCAATCAAGAGGATCTGCACGAGATAGACGGTGAAGACGAAACCGCCCGAGGCGCCGAGGCTTTTGAAGGTGGCGATGACGCCGCGCTTGCCGTCGAGATAGGCGCGCACCGCATTCGCCACGCCGACGCCGCCGACCACCAGCGCGGTCAGCCCGACCAGGGTCAGGAACTGCGAGAAGCGCTCGATGTTGGACGAGAGCGCGGGTGCGGCGTTGCTGCGCGTGCGGATCGACCAGCCGGCCTGCGGAAATTCCTTTGCCGCCTCGGCCTGGATTTCCTTGATCCGCGCCTCTGACGCGCCGTCGGGCAGCCGCACCTTGTAGGCGTTCTCGACCAGGCTGCCGGGCTGAACCAGTCCGGACGCGGCAAGCCCTTCGCTCGAGATCATCAGCCGCGGCGCGAAGCCAAAGCCGTCCGAGATCGCGTCAGGCTCGTTGACCAGCCTGGCCCTCAGCTCGAAAGTGGCGCTGCCAAGCTTCAGCCGGTCGCCGATATGGAGATTGAGGCGATCGAACAACAGATCGGGGGCGGCGGCGCCGAAGATGCCGGACCTCTCGCCGAACAGCTCTTTTCTCGGCAGCGGCGGGTCTGTCTCCAGTGTGCCGTAAAGCGGATAGCCGTCATCGACCGCCTTGGCCTCGACCAGCGCCTGGTCCGAGCCGTCCTCGAGCCGCGCCATCGAGCGCATGCCCGAATTCAGGGACACCGTGCCCAGACTGTCGAGGAAGCCGAGCTCGGCATTGGAAGCGCTGCGCTGGTTGATCTGGAAGCGCAGATCGCCGCCGAGCAGCGTCTGGCCCTGATTGGCGACGCCGGCGGTGATCGCGTGCGCCACCGAATTGACCCCGCCGATCGCCGCGACGCCGAGCGCGATGCAGGCGAGGAAGATCATGAAGCCGGATAGGCCGCCGCGCATCTCGCGCAGCGAGAAGCGGACGGCGAGCTTCAATGTGCGCGGCATCAAGCCGGCACCTTCACGGACCTTGGCGCATCCTCGATCCGGCCGGAGCGCATCGACACCTGGCGCGCGCAGCGGGCCGCGAGCGCCGGATCATGCGTGACCAGCACCAGCGTCATGGCGCGCTCGGCGGCCTTGGCGAAGAGAAGGTCGGCGATCTGCTTTCCCGTCGCCTGGTCGAGATTGCCGGTCGGCTCGTCGGCAATGAGGATGCGCGGCGAGGGCGCCAGCGCCCTGGCGATCGCGACGCGCTGCTGCTCGCCCCCGGACAGCTCGCCAGGGTAGTGCGTCACACGGTCGCTCAGGCCCACCGCCGCCAGCTCCCGCGCCGCCACGCCGAACGGATCGGCATGGCCGGCAAGCTCCAGCGGCACCGCGACGTTTTCGAGCGCCGTCATGTTGGGGATGAGATGGAAGGACTGGAAGACAATGCCCACGTTTCGCCCCCGAAACGATGCAATCTGGTCCTCGCTTTTGCCGTTGAGCAATTCGCCGGCGATTCGCACCGTACCCTGGTCGACCCTTTCCAATCCGGCCAGGACCATCAGCAGGGTGGACTTGCCGGAGCCCGAGGGGCCGACGATGCCGGTGGCCTCGCCCGCCGCCACATCCAGGCTGACGCCTTTCAGCACGTGGACGGAGGAAGCGCCCTCGCCGAGCGTCAGCGAGACATCCCTCAGTGCGATGACGGCTTCTGTCACAATGAAAGCGTCCTATATGGTGGAAAAGGGGACGACTTCCCCGCGAATGTTCCGGTCATATGGGGCTCGCCGCATGGCTTTCAAACAGACATTTGCCGCAGCCCTCATCCTTTTCGTTGCGGTTTGCGGCGCCATTTCGTCCGCGCATGCCGGCACGTTCACGATCGTCGGCTTCGGCGACAGCCTGACGGCGGGATTCGGCTTGGGCCCGGGGGCAGGTTTCACCGACAGGCTGCAGACGGCGCTGAAGGCGAAGGGCCTGGACGTCACCGTCGCCAATGCCGGCGTCTCCGGTGACACCACCAGCGGCGGACTGGCACGGCTCGACTGGTCGGTGCCGGACGGCACCAGGCTCGTCATCCTCGAGCTCGGCGCCAATGACATGCTGCGCGGCGTTTCGCCCGACCTCGCCGAAAAGAACCTCGACGCGATGCTGGCCAAGCTCAAGCAGCGCAACATCCCGGTGCTTCTGGCCGGCATGCGGGCCGCGCCAAATCTCGGCGCCGAATACCAGAAAGCCTTCGACGCCATCTATCCGAAGCTTACCGCGAAATACGACGTGCCGCTCTATCCGTTCTTCCTCGACGGCGTCGCCGGCCATCCCGACCTGCAGCTGGACGACGGCCTGCATCCCAACCCCAGGGGCGTCGATGTGATCGTCGAGCGCATCCTGCCAGCCGTCGAGAAGGCCATTGCCGCGAATGGCGGGGCGTCGTGAGGCTGGAATGCCACGGTTTCCGTTGGGGAAACTTTGTGGACAACAAACCGCTTGCCCCGCGCGGATATCGATGATTCGCTAGGGGTGAGAGTTTCGATTCGAGGACAGGAGGCTTTTCATGCCACGTCTTTTCACCGCCCTCGAAATTCCGCGTGACGCTGCTCTTTCGCTGTCCCTGCTCCGGGGCGGCCTGCCCGGAGCCCGCTGGATCGATGTCGAAAACTATCACCTGACGCTGCGCTTCATCGGCGATGTCGAGGGCCATGTCGCCGACGAGATCGCCAACGCACTCGACCGGGTCAACCGCCCCTCGTTCCCCCTGACGCTTTCGGGTGTCGGTGCTTTCGGGGGAAAAAAGCCGCATGCTGTGTGGGCCGGCGTGTCCGTATCGCAGGACCTGGTGGCGCTGCAGGGCGAGATCGACCGCATCTGCCAGCGGCTCGGCCTGCCCGCCGATCCGCGCAAGTTCACGCCGCATGTGACGCTTGCGCGCCTGCGCAATGCGAGCCCGCTCGACGTCGCGCAATATCTTTCGGCGCGCGGCAATTTTTCCGCGCTGCCCTTCCGCGTCGGCCGCTTCGTCCTGATGTCGTCGCGCGATTCGGTCGGCGGCGGCCCTTACATCGTCGAGGAAGCCTGGCCGTTGGTCGGCGCCGACGCGCGCGCGTCCAGCCGCTTCGCCAGCGCCTCCGACGCCTCGCGGATCATGCGGTAGACCGAAGCGAACTCTTCCGGTCCGTCACAATAGGGATCCGGCACGTCCCGTCCGCTCCCGGTCGCAAAGTCCAGATAGAGATGGATGCGGTCGTGCGCGACCTGTGGCGCCAGCGCCTTGAGGTCGCGCACATTCGACCGGTCCATGCCGAGGATCAGGTCGAACCGCGAAAAATCCTCTGGCGCTATCTTGCGGGCCCTTTGCCCGGAAATGTCGATCCCGTGGCGAATGGCGACCGCGATCGAGCGTGGATCCGGGGCCGAGCCGACCTCCCAGCCGCTGGTCGCGGCCGAATCGAGCACGATGTCGTGACCCACTCCGCGCTCGGCCAGGACGGCGCGCAAGATGCCTTCGGCCAAAGGCGACCGGCAGATGTTGCCGAGGCAGACGAACAGAACGGAATTTATGGGCTTTGCGCTCATCGATCCGGCGCTATGGTGCGGGTCATTTTTCCCGAATAGCACAGGAAATCGACATGACCAGAGAGAAACTCAGCAAGGAAGCGATCACCGCCGCTTTGGCGGAACTCGAAGGCTGGTCGCTGGCCGCCGACGGCGCCTCCATCAAGCGCAGCTTCGGCTTCAAGAACTTCTCCGAAGCCTTCGCCTTCATGACCCGCGTGGCTTTGGCCGCCGAAAAGATGGACCATCACCCCGACTGGTCGAACGTCTACAAGACCGTCGACGTCACGCTGAACACGCACGATGCCGGCGGCGTGACCGCGCTCGATATCGAATTGGCGAAGCGGATGAACCGCTACTTCGGTTAGAGGCGGCCTGCCGGACGGAGTGCGATTTCCGGGCCAACAGCCACCCGAACTCTTGCAGCGAGGCAGCGCTTTCACCACATCTCCGGCGGCGGGCCGACGTGCAAGGACACGCGCGGCCAAGGAGAGATTGATGGCGCAGGAATCCGGTTTTGATTTCTTCGGCTTTGGCGACAAGCTCGCCGGCGAAGGCGAGGTGCGCGAGAAATTCTGGCGCACCGCCAAGAAGGCTGCCCGGCAGATCCCGTTCATGGACGAGGTGGTCGCCGCCTATTATTGCGCCATGGACAAGGATACGCCGCTGCGCGCCAAGGGCATCCTCATCGCCGCGCTCGGCTATTTCGTCCTGCCGGTGGATTTCATTCCCGACGTCGTTTTCGGTCTCGGCTTCACCGACGACCTTGCGGTGTTGACCGCCGCGATCACCGCTGTCAGCGCCCATATCACGCCGGCGCACCGGCAGGCCGCCAGGGACGCGCTGGCTGACAAGCGTTGACCCTGGCCGACATTTTGGCACAACGACACCGCGAAACCGCCCGCGCGAAAAGACAAACTCATGCCGCTTTCGTGGCCTCCAAGTTCGCGCCGGGACATCGTGATCGCCGCATTTCCAGCGGTGGCGCGAATGGTGGCGGTTTCCTGGGGTGAGTTCCTTTTCTTGAGGACAATTCACCGTTTGGTAACCCTGATTAAATCAAAATGAAGCGACGGCAGGACGCCAGGCGGCCCGCCTCCGCACCAGTTGGAATACGGGAAGAACGATGCGCGGATTGATTGCTACGGTTTCGAGCCTGGTCCTGGCGGCCGCTTTTGCGGGGCCGGCGCTGGCTCAGCAGGCGACCAAGATCGGCCAGCACAATGCCTGGGGCACCTACAGCTACCAGTCGGCGGGCGGCAAGGTCTGCTACGTGCTGACGGTTCCGACCGACAAGCAGCCGCCGTCGCTCGATCACGGCGACATGTTCTTCTTCGTCAGCCAGCGGCCCGGACAGCAGGTGTCCTACGAGCCGCAATTCATCGCCGGCTACAATTTCCAGGAGGGCTCCAAGGCCACCGTCACCATCGACAAGAAGACCTTCTCGATGTTCACCCGCGGCAAGTCGGCCTGGGTCGAGAACGCGGCAGAGGAACCGGTCCTGATCGCCGCCATGAAGACCGGCACCGACATGAAGGTGCAGGCGAAGTCCGGCCGCGGCAACCCCACTTCTTACGTCTTTTCGCTGAAGGGCATTTCGGCGGCGCTGTCCTCGATCGCCAAGTGCAAATAGCGAAAAGCCAAATCTGACGATTAGGCCGGGCCTCCAAGCCCGGCCTTTTTGCTTTTATCCACCGGCTTGCCGCCGTTCCGCTCACATCGCCATTTTTTCACATTCGGCCTGGGCCTTCTTGGTCGACGTGTCGATCATGTAGGCTTTGCCCTTGGCGTCGGTGATCATCATCATGCAATGCTTGAGTGGCTTCGCCGTCTTCATCATTTCGGCGCCCATCTTCGCGTCAGGCGTCATGGTGCCCATATGCCCGTCGGGCATGATCGCCGTCACTTGCCCGCCCTTCATCATGGTCATCGTTCCCATCGCGTCCTCGGCAAGCGCCGGCGAGACGGACAGGCCGACAAGGCCGGCAATCGCTACAAGCTTGATCGAATGCATTCTGCTCACTCCCGTTTTGCGGGGGGCACAATTGCCCCTTTCAGGGTTCGCTGCGGGTTGGCGAAGCGTTACACCAACACGACTATGTGATCGGGCCGAGGACGGCGCGCAGGTCAGCGGTCACCGCCGAAGAGCGGATACTCAAGAGTAACGTCGTTGCCGATCGGCGCCTCTCCCTTCTCCCCTTTGTTTGGACCGGGGACATCGCGAACAGGTGTGCGAAGACATCGCGAACAGTTTTGCGCGTTTTGCGCGAGGGGGTTCGGGATGCCATTCGAGGCCAGAAGCGTGATGAGCCAGAA
>NZ_RZSL01000389.1:0-5947 GCF_003997355.1 Mesorhizobium sp. M1E.F.Ca.ET.041.01.1.1
GCGTTGCCGTTGGTCTCGATCGCGCTGGGCAGCGTCGGCCGCGCTCCGGCGCTGGAAGCCCTCAGCCGCGGGCTGCTCGGGCTCGTCGGCGTCTGGATGATCTGGCGCGCGCTGCGCGGCCGACACCAACATACTGCCCATGAAGGCGAAGCGGTTGGTGTCATGGCGGGGCTCATCCCGTGTCCGCTGACGCTTTTCGTGATGACCTTCGCGATTGCGCGCGGAGTGCCATGGGCTGGCCTCGTCTTCGCGGTCGCGATGATGGCGGGTGTGGCGATTACCCTTGGCATCGTAGTCGCCCTTGCGGTCCTGTTCCGCAAAGGCTCCGTCGCTGTCCTCGACCGGTTTGGGTCGAGCACAGCGGGCGTCGCGACGCTTCTGGAGGTCGCGACCGGGCTGATCCTGGTCGGCGCGGCGCTGCACCAAGCGTTCGGTATCTAGCTCGAGCCGGCCGTCTGCGAGGACGAAGAAGGTTTCCGCCGCCGCCGCGTGAGCTTCATGCCGTCGCGCATGTTGAGACCGAGCAGCGTGATGTTCGTCGCGCCCGCTATTAGCTCCAGCGCCTGCACCGCGTAGAAGGCGGTATCGAACTCTCCTGCCTTGGCCTTGGAGGCGAGGAACAGCGCCGCCGGGATGAGAACCAGAAGACCGTTCGCGGCAATGAGCGGCATTCGCTTCAGCTTCCTGCCGATCACGCCGGTTCGCACACCCTTCGCCAAGGCGAAGCCCGAGCCTCCTGTCACCGCCAACATGGAGATAGGCAATAGGAGACCCCACGGTATGGCCGTCTTGACCGCGATGACGGTTGCCTCGGACGCAAACAGTTCGCTGAATGCCGTCGACAGCCAGAAGGTCGCGATCGTGAGGAGCGCGAGTGTGCCGGCCACCGGATGGATGAGCTTGGTCATTGGCTTGCATCCCTCTCTAGGCAACGCAGATGCCCGGCACCCCGACCTTCTGGAAGAGATGCGGCATGGCCACTGCCGAGGATGGATAGGCCGAGAGTTGTGCAACGAACTCCGGATGCGTGAACGCGGCCCTGAAGTCCGCGGTCGATTCCCAGACTGCATAGTTCAGATAAGTCGGACTCTCGCCGATCGCCCGGTGTAGCTGGGTCGAGATGAAGCCCGGCTGCCGCTTCATGAAATTCGCATCCTTCTCCCAGGCCTGGAGGAAGGTCGGTTCGTCCGCCTTGTCCAGCGTGAAGACATTCACGAGCACGAGGGGGGCGGCTTCGAGGCCGAGCTGGCGTTCGATCGGGAAGGCGGGATCAAGAGGACGCCTGTGGGACATGACAGTCTCCAATAATTTGGTTATATGATGTCAATCTGGTGCGATCGATACATATATAATTGACATTATGATGTCAAATAAATTCTATGGTGACGAAATGGATGCAAGCAGGCGAACCCTCACTGGCGATGCCTTGACCGACCTCATTCTCGACCTGTTCAGGGTCAACAACCTGATCTTGACCTGGGGCGACAGGCTTGTGGCGCCGCTGGGGCTCACAAGCGCCCGCTGGCAGATATTGGGTGCCATCGTTGCGGCGGACCGGCCGCAGCCGGTGGCTTGGCTCGCGCGCGATCTTGGCGCCAACCGCCAGAATGTGCAGCGCATCGTCAACGACTTGGCGGCGGAAGGGGTCGTCCGGTTCGAGCCCAATCCGCATCACCGCCGCGCGCACCTTGTCGTGCTGACCGATAGGGGACAGCAGACATACGACGACGCCATCGGCTTGTACGACCCACGGGTCAACGCGCTCGCGGACGGGTTTCCCCTCGAAGACATCCGGACGGCCGGCCGCGTCATGAAGGCGCTGCGGAAGAAATTCGAAGGCGATGAAAGAAATGCTGGAGAGCAGATTTGATCGCTATGGTTCGACGGCAGGCGGCGCGGTGTGCGGAAACGGGACCGCCCGAGCCGGCCGCGATTGGAAAGCGCTAACGGAACGGAAACGCCTTGCTGCTATGGTGCGGCGTCGGGGCAGGGGAGGCTGAACCCCGTCGAGGAAGTTTCGGGACGAGTATATCATGGCCACTTTTCCCCACGTCGAGCGCCGTCTTTTTGCGCGAGAGTTCGTGCTGAAGGAGGCCACGATCGTCACCGGCGACGCCAGCATCAGGTGCTCCATCCGGAACCAGCACGAACATGGCGCCGAGTTGCGTGTCGGTGCGCAGGTGGAACTGCCGGACCGCTTCACGCTCATTGTCCCTGACGACGATGCCGTCTACCGCGCCGTGGTGCGCTGGCGCCGCAACGAGCGCGTCGGCGTCCAGGTCTACAGCAATTCGCTGAAGGGCTGACGTCCGAAGGGCGCAGCTCTACTATTCTGTTACACGGGCTATCCGGCTCAACGGCAATGTTCGACTAGTGGCGTCCAGTCGCCCATACGGGGTCGGCATCTGCCATTGTCTCGACTGCCGCAAGAAGGTATTGCGGCCCGCGCCTTGGTCGCCAAGCTACCGCCGCCAGAAGTCGCGGTGCGCGGAGAGAAGCTCGTCCTCGATTTCGGGGAAGGGGCCGTGAACCTCGACCTTCTTCTGCCCGGAGCCGAGCACAACGCGCGAGGACAGGCTCATCGTCGGGTTTTCGGGATGGTCGCCAGTCAGCGCGAGAAGCTTGGTCTCCTCGAAGCCGTAGACCAGTCGACCGATATTCGCCCAGTAGAGCGTTCCGGTGCACATCGCGCAGGGCTCACCGGTTGAAACCAGCGTGCAGGTCCAGAGAAACTCCGGCGAATAGGCAGCCGCCGCACGCCGCGCGAGCTCGGTTTCGGCGTGATGCACGGTGTCGATATTGGCTTGGCGCATGAGGACCGCGTCGTCGGGGCCGACCAGCACCGCGCCGAACGGATGATGGCCATGCGCGACCGCGCCGCGGGCAACGGCATCTGCCTCGAATAGTTGAGCGATCATCCGGTCGCGCGTCATATCGCGCACTTTATGGCGCGTGAGGCGGCGTGGGAAGGGGCGGCCAAGCTATTTGGATCTTGTCGTCTGTGATCAGGTCCCAACCGGTTTGCAAACGCGCCGACGCTCGCCGACGTCGAGGAGTTCGGCCGCTGTTTCGTCTGCATCGCCTCACAGATAGCGGCGCACGCTGGCCTTGTAGGCGCGGTAGGGCTCGCCGAACTTGCGCTCCAGATAGGCCTCCTCGCGCAGCACCACGCCGAAATGCAGGATGAGGAACACCGGAATGAGCGCGAGCACGCTCCACCAGGTGTCGAAGATGAGCCCGATTCCCAGGAGCAGGCCCATCAGGCCGACATAGAGCGGATTGCGGGCGAAGCGGAACGGGCCGCCGGTGACGATGGCGAGCGTCGGCTTCGTGGGTTCGATATTGGTGCCGGCGCGCTGCATCGTCATGCGCCCCCACGCGATGATGGCGATCGCAAGGGCCGCAAGCACGATGCCCAGCACCGTGGTCAGTGGCCGGCCGCCGATCGCGAGCGGAAAGACATAGCGCAGCGCCAGCATCAGGATCAGCGCCACCAGGAACAGCAGCGGCGGGAACACCGCCACTTCGGGATTGTCCTTCTCGTCGTTCATGGCCATTTCCGCGGGTCGACCCACACGTCAATACCGTGCCGCTACTATGCGTCCGCAAGTGCCGCGCGGCAATCGGTGATGGCGCCTGCCAGGCGCATCCCGTCCGCATCGCCGGACGCAACCCTGTCGTCTCAGTGGCCGGCATATGCCGGCTGCGTCTTTGGCGCTGCTCGAAAAGCGCTTCGCCGGCCGGCTACTTGTCGACCGCCAGCGTCTCGTTGAGCACGGCGGCCAGATGCAGCCCGCCAAGCGCGAGCTGCTGGATGACGATCGGCGAGAATTTGTCGAAATAGGCCTGGTCGAGGATCACCGCATGCGGGTTGTCCGCCCTGATCGACGTGCCCTTGGGCAGCGCGCGGTAGGCGTCCTCCGCAATTGCGTGGCACGCGGCCAGCCATTTCTCCGGCGTCTGCTCGGCGGCCGGCCTCGGCGCGAGATTGGGGATGACGTCGGTCTCGAGATCGAGCGCGACCTTGCCCCAGTCATAGTATTTGAACAGGATCAGGCTCGAATCCCACACCGCGTGGAAGGTGGTGAGGTCGCGATCAGTCGAGCCGTCCGGCTTCGGCCGCGAGACGTTGAAGGTCACCGTCAGCGTGTTGCCGCCCTGGTCGCCCTGGTTGCCGTCCAGGCGCTCGACGCAGTGCAGCGGCTGCGACAGGTCGCCGACCAGATGGATGACGAAGGCGAGCGCCTGCCAGCGCTCCTCACCGCTTTTCTTCGGATCGGCGAGGATCTTTTCCTGCGCCGGCAGCGCCTTCATCAGGCAGGTGCCGAAGGTCGCGTCGTCCTTGCAGTCGCGCGCCGCGTCGTAGGCGGTGGTGCCGGCACTCGCATCGCCCGGCCTGGAGGCGAGCGGGATGTCGACGAAATGCCAGTTCGACGTCTCCTTGTGGTTCTCGGCGCGATAGTCGTCAGGCCAGCTCGCGACCGAGGCCAGCGACACGGTTGCCGGCGGCTTGAGCTTGAGATGCGAACGCAGGAGCTGCTCGATGACATCATAGGCATTTTGGCTCAGCCTATGCTGCGCGATCTCGGCGATCACCGCATGGCCCTCCTGACCCCAGGCCAGCGCCTGACCGCACATCGCCATCGTCGCGAGCCAGGAAACCGCCGCCGCTTGCCAGTCCACAGTCTTGCGTCCTCGAAGTTTCGACCTCGGGAAGTACAACGCAGGCGCGTGTTAGAGACAAGCGGATTCCTTATCGAAAGGATGGTCCGGCAGTCGGTGGACTCCTCGTAAACTAGCGCCGCCGCTTCGCCTGGATGGTCCGCGCCGCCTGTTCGATCGCGGCACGGTCGTTGCCCAGCCTGTCGAGCAATTCCTGCGCTTCTCCGCTGCTTATGCCGGTGTGCGTTGCGAGCGCCTCTGCCGTCAGAATGTCCGAACTTGAGACCTCGCGCGTTTCAGGCAGTGCGTCGTCCGCCGTCAGCGGCAGGGCCGCCTCGCGATCGATTTCCATCTCGGCTTGGTGCCAGTGCCGCTCATGGTCGCCGTGGATGCTGCCTTCGCGTTGCCAGATTTCATAGGCGCGCTGCCTGATCTTCTCGATCCGATCGTCATCCATTGCCGTGTCCTCCGTGCCTGTCACTCAACGCAGGGCAGGGCGGAACGATCCGTGGCGACGCGATGACCAGTCGCCTTGGAGGCCTTCAGGATCGCCCGTTACATCCGCGCCCTGGCTGAAGTGGGATCGTAGGGCGAATCCGCAATGACTTCGGCAGTCTTCCATTCCCCCAGGATCGCAACGTCGAGTTTCGTGCCGGGTTTGCAAAAACGCTCCGGCAACAACGCCAGCGCCACGTCATGCCCGAGCGCGTAGGCGTAGCCGCCCGACGTGATGCGCCCGACCAGCTCGCCGTCGATGTAGAGCCCCTCGGAGGCAAGCGTGCTCGCGCCGTCGGTTTCGATCTTGAGTGTGACAGAGCGGCGCTGGTTGTTCCGATCCTTATATTTCAGGACCGCGTCGCGTCCGACGAAATCGCCCTTGTCGAGGCGGATGAAACGCTCGAGCCCGCTCTCCAGCGCGTTGAGCTCCGGGTTCATGTCGCGGTACATGGCGCGATAGGATTTCTCCAGCCTGAGCGACTCCAGCGCATGCAGCCCGACCAGGCGCATGCCGTGCTTCTCGCCTTCCTTCAGAATCGCATCCAGCAATTGCCGCTGGTAGGCCATCGGATGGTACAGCTCCCAGCCGAGCTCGCCTTCGTAGTTCACACGCAGCAGCCGCACGTCGCTGGCCAACGCGACGCCGCCGGTCTTCACGCCGAACCAGGGGAACTTTTCGTTCGAAAGATCGATCTCGGTCAGCGGCTGCAGCACGTCTCGCGCGTTCGGCCCGACGACCGTGAAGCAGCCGCGATCGTTGGTGACGTTCTTCAGACTGACGCTGCCG
>NZ_RZSL01000038.1:0-21775 GCF_003997355.1 Mesorhizobium sp. M1E.F.Ca.ET.041.01.1.1
CCCCTGACTCGAACGCCATCATTGGTGGGGAGTCAGGCTCGTCTTCCAACAGTTGCCGCAGTTCCCCTGGCTCGAATGCCATCATCGGTGGGGAGGCGGGTTCATCCTCCAGCAGCTGCCGCGGCTCTTCCTCGTGCGGCAAGCGCCTCCTTAGCCGGTCTTGCAGCGCCTGCCGATCGGCAACGAGGTTGTCGAGGGGCAGCGGCTCGTGGTCTGGCCGCTGCCCTTTCACCAATCGTTCAACCAGCGCCCACGTGCCCTCCAGGACAAATACGCCGCAATCATAATGGTTCGTCTGTCTGGCCATGGGGGCTGGCGCCAAGGTAGCATTCAGCAGTCCTGCGAGCTGTTTTGCAGGCACGTCGTTATATCCCTCTCGCTGGAGGGAGTCGTAGTGATAGGCGAACCGCCTTTCGGGGTCGCGGCGATCAACGAGCAGCAGCGACCAATGGGTGCCGGGGCTAGTAGCCGTGCCATTATTCACTGGCAAGAACAGGAAGTCGGCTGTGGCGTTGTTTTGATTATAGATGGACTGCAATATGCCTCGAGCGTCTTGCGGCGACGTGTGTCGCAGTAGATGGGATACGGAAGGATCCACCAGCCGAGTCCGGGCAGCGAGCGCCGGATTGATCCCCTGCAGTTGCCGCTCCAGCAAATTGTAATCTCTCTGGACATGGGCGTCGCTCAGCCATTCGGCGGCGCCGAGCACCCGCCCCGTTGCAACGTTGGACGGGGCTGTCGGATCGAGCGCCCCGATCTGAGCCCCAGAGGAACTGGTCGTCAGTGTGGTCACATCAACCAGTGGAAGGCCGCGGTAGGTGCCTGGCAGCTTAGCGGTTGCTGGCGAGGCGGGTTGGGGAGCTCTTGCCGGTGCCGCTGGCCCAGCTTCAGCAGCGGCCCCAACGCGCCTGGTGACTGCGTCTGCCGGATGAGCAGCAAGGACAGTTTCGCGCCCGAGCACAATGCGCGGCAGGATATCCCGGAGGTGAGCCAATGCAGAACCGATACTTAGTCTATTACCATAGGAGACAGCCTTGAAGCTCTCAACATCTTTATCCAGCGATTTGTCGTGAATCCGAGCGGCAATCCCAGGCTTGTTATTTTGACGCAGATACTGGCTAAAATGTCTAAGAAAATTTGTATAGCCGCCCACGGTATCTGGATTCCGTCCGGTCGCAGGCGCTGCCAGGTACTCCTTGGTCGAAGCGGCTCTGTAATCTCTAATGAGCTCGGCATCGTCAGGATAGGGGATCACGAGAGGGCGACCCATAATCGGGGCTCCGCTTGTCGACTTCTTGAGGTAACGCAGTGCGCCAGCCACGGTGGAGGAACCACCCGTACTCTCGTACTCCTTGAGATCCTGATCCAGCGACGAATGGTAAAGCCGAGCAGCAAACCCTGGCTTGTTGTTTTGAAGGAGCCACCGACTAAAGCCGAAAAGAGAATTTACATTGAAAGTGACCGTGTTCGCGCTGGCCTTACCCGCGTGGAATGCTGCCCTCAGCCCTTCGATAGCGGTCGCATCGTTGGAATAGACAGGACGCTTGTCGGAACCGTTGGGGACTACAATTGGACGATCCGGCTGCACTGTCGAGGACATCGAACCACCACCTCCGGGATGCGGTGCTGGGGTGGATTCGTGTTCATCCCTCTGCCTGACGAGCTGCGCCTCAGATTCCGGTGTAGCCACCTTATGAGGATCCTGCATCGGTTCGATCCCCTCCATCTCCTGCTGCAACCAAGCCAAAGCTTGGCGAGCGGCGGCTTCATCAACCGCGGAGGATGTCTCCACACCTCTGGCGGACGCCGGCAGAGCCTGCTCCGCCCGCCGTCGAAAGAGCTCTGGCGAGGCGGATTTCTCCGCCCACAATCTGGGCTGCGTAGCGAGTCCCCGTCCAGATTTATGTGGCACCGCCTCGCTTGGCAGCGGGCTGCTCCTGTCCCGTGCAGCTACCAGCCCCTCCGGGGCGCCCTGGTCGCCGTGGCGCCAGTTCAAGTGAGGGACGGCCTCTCCAAAGTCGGGTGCTTGGTGTTGGTGCGCGGTTGGGGCGAGAGACAATGGTAGATCGGTGCCCTCCTTATAACCTACCGGCAGGAGCTCCTCTGGCCAATCGAATCCCTGCTGTGGTGCGGTATGCTGAGCAGCGTCGCCACGGGGACGAGCCTCCATGCTGACCGCGTTTTCCAGATGACTCCCGAGTATAACGCGCGGCGGGTGCTTGCGGATATAAACCAGTGCAGATTCGATCGGAGCTCCACGAGTAGAGGAGGCGGCCTTGTAGCTCTCAACATCTTTATCCAGCGATTCATCGTAAATCCGGCCCGCAATCCCGAGCTTGTCATTTTGACGTAGGTAATGACTGAAATGGTTAAGAGCAGTTGCGTAGCCGCTCGCGGATCTGAAATGTCTAGTGAGCGCGGCGTCGTCAGGATGGGGGTTCAGGACAGCGCGACCCACAATCGGGGCGGCTCCGCCTATCGGCTTCATCAGTTGACGCAGTGCGCCAGCCACTGTGGAGGAACCACCCCTACTCTCGTACTCCTCGAGATCCTGGCTCAGCGACGGATGGTAAAGCCGAGCAGCAAACCCTGGCTTTTTGTTTTGAAAGAGCCAACGACTAAAGCCGAAAAGAGAATTTGCGCTGCGAGTGACCGTGTCCGGCCTGGCTTTACCCGCAAGGAGTGCAGACTTCAGCCCTTCGATGGCGGTGGCATCGTTGGAATAAACAGGACGCTTGTCGGCACCGTCGGGGGCCACAATTGGACGATCCGGCTGCACTGTCGAGGGCATCGACCCATCGAGATGCGGCGCTGGGGTGTATTCGTGCTCATCCCCCTGCATCGCGAGCTGCGCCTCCCGTTCCGATGTACCCACCTGATGGGCAGGGAGTTGCATCATCGCGCGAGCGCCTGAGTCACCAACCTGACCTGGTTGCCGCTCAGTGACAGCATGCTGCAGATTGCTTTGGATCCTCTGCCTCTTCGTTGGTCTCAACTCACCTTTGCCATGCGAGCCATTGACGAGGACATCCTCGCCTGGTGCACTCATCAACTCATCCGCCGCCTGCAATTCGCCCAAGTGCTGCTCAAAACCGGCTTGGCCGGCTTGTCCGCTTGCTCGTGCGGTACGGCGTGCTGCACCTGCAGCCAAGCTGCTACGATGAATGTCCAGTTTGTACGGGTGCACGCTAGCCTCACTTCCACAGATCACATGAGCAACCTACTCAGGCAAGCTTTCGAAAGGCTGACGAGGTCCGCCGCCGCGGAAGGCGAAGGCTGGTTTTCTGCTCAGCGGTTGACGGCCTAGCGTGTTGCGGCCGCGCCGGGTATCACGCCAATCAATCTGAATAGTCGATGCGTCAAACGAACCAGGATAGGATTTTCGTAGCGGGGCTGCTCTACTCACTCTTGTCCTGAGGTAGAATTCAACCATATCGCCGAGCAACTGGATGCCGATTGGATACCCGATCCGGAAAGCTTCAGCTCATATGTGACGCGAGGATGAGAATCGTGGCAGCTCCAGACCGACGGGCTGCCACCCACAGCGGCGATGACCGACGAGGGTCTTCTATTGCCAAGGTAATCGTCCGTTCGGGGACCTATGTGTTCCTATGCTCGTCGAGCGGATCGGGTGGGCCGCACCGCCGTAGCGTTACGGCGAGCGGAAGCGGCGTTGGGTGCGGCTTTTCCCCTGAACGCTTCACACCAGGCTGATAGGGGATCTTGCAATCGCACACACGCGGTCTGCAGGCGTGCCTATCAAGCAGTTTGCTCAGACCAACGTCGCGGCGAGCCTATCCTCAATACGCAGCGCAAGTCCTAGACTCCACGATCGTCCTTCGGTGCAGATTTGCTCGCGCCTCGCCCTGATTACAGCCGATAAGGCGAGCTAACAATTGCAAGAGCCACAAGCTACTCCAGCTCGATCGGTTTGCTGTTCCAGTCGGGCGGGGTCTGACCGAGAATGTTGCGAACGAAGAAGTCTAGGAGTTTGCGCTCGGTGTAGGTGCCTAGAGTATGGTGATTGGCACCAGGAACGTAGACAATGTCAAAATCTTTTCCTGCCTTGATGAGTCGATCGGCAAGCTGGAACGAGCAAAACGGATCGACATTATCATCCATTTCGCCGACCGCGATCATCAGCTTGCCCTGCAGCCTGTGAGCATTGTCAACGGCGGAGGATTGCGAATATTCAATGCCGACCGGCCACCCCATCCACAGTTCATTCCACCAGGTCTTGTCTATCCTGTTGTCGAAGCAGCCGTTTTTGGCGACGGCGACCTTGTAGAAATCGGGGTGAAAGAGCAGCGCGCTGACTGCACTCTGGCCGCCGGCGGATGCGCCAAAAATGCCGACGTTGGATATGTCGTACCATGGATATTGCGCGGCCGCCGCCTTGTGCCACAGAATGCGATCGGGAAATCCTGCGTCCTTCAGATTCTTCCAAGCAACATCATGGAAGGCGCGGGAGCGGTTGTTGGTGCCCATGCCGTCGATCTGAGCAACGACGAAGCCCAGCTGCGTGAGCGGCTCTGTCCACCGCGAGAAGGATTTTGGGACGAAGGAGCCGTGGGGTCCAGCATAGATATTCTCCACAACCGGGTATTTCTTCGTCGGGTCGAAGTTGGCTGGCAGGTGGAGCACACCCCAGATGTCAGTTTTGCCGTCGCGCCCCTTGGAATGGAAACTGAGCGGCGGCTGCCAGCCTGCGGCGACGAGCTCGGAAATGTCGGCCGTCTCGATCTGCTGGAGCTTGGCATTGTCGCTGGCGCGGTAGAGTGCCATGCGCGGGGGCAGATCGATGCGTGACCAGAGATCGACATAATAGCGCCTGTCAGGCGAGAACTCGATATGGTGGTTGGCCGGTTCGGGCGTCAGTGCAGTCAGTCCCTTGCCGTCAAAGCCGATGCGGTAAGCATGGACCCAATAGGGGTCCTCCTGCGAGTTCATCCCGCTCGCCTCGAACCAGATCTGACGCTTCACCGGATCGACATGGTTGACCCTCCGGACGACCCACTCACCTCGGGTGATCTGGTTTTCGAGCGCGCCTGTCCGGCCGTTGAAAAGATACAAATGCTCATACCCGTCGCGCTCTGATGCCCAGATGATCTCCTTCCCGTCATCGACATCGTAACGGAAGATTTTTCCGGCATCCTCCTGGCCATGCCCCAGCGGCAAATAATCCACGAATGTCTCGCTGGTCTCATCGATCAGGGAGCGCCCGCGGCCCGAGGCGGCGTCTACCTCGACCAAGCGATAGAGCTGATGCCCGCGCTGGTTATATTCGAAAGTGAAGCCGCGGCTGTCCGCCCACCACCGGAGAGGGGAAAGTTCGAAGACGTTCGAGAAGAGGGCACCGTCAATCACGATCTGGCGCCGGCCGGCAATGTCGAACAGGACTGGTTGGGGCAGCGGAAGGACATCGCCCGGCCTGGGATAGAATATTGTTGAATATTCCCGCTCCAACTGGTCCGTCGATGAATTGAGGTAGCGGACCTCTCGCCTATAGCCGGGGCGAACAAGGTAAGCGGCGAGGTGGCGCGAGTCCGGCGACCAGCTCAGCGTCGAAAAGACGTAGCAATTGCCTTCGGCTCCGTCCCGGCTCAGAGGAACATCCTGCAATCCGTCCTCGCTGCGCAGGAAAACGTTGCAGTTCTTGATATAGGCGATCCATTTGCCGTCGGGCGACGCGTTGCTCTTGTCGGGGTTGTTCTCCGCTGGCGGCGTGTAGCGGTGGCTGAGCTCCCTACGGTCCCCTTTCCTTGCATCGAATGTGGTGCTGGTACAGTCATAGCTTGCAAGGTCGCAGCTCCACCGGGTGTCTTCAATCTGGAAGTCGAGCCTGCGACCATCCTCACTCAGTTCGAAACGGTCGAACGGAAGATTGCCGGCTTGATAGCTCTCATGGCTCACCTTGTTTAGCGCTGCCGCCAGACGCGCCTGATCGAAAGCGGGCCGCTTGAAACCCGTGGCAGCATCGACCTGCATGAACTGCTGCTCGCCGTGGCTAGTCCGGCGGTAGACGAAGGCTTCACCCCCGGTCAGCCAGAAAGGCATTTTGGGGACATTGACAGTGAGCCCGCCATATCGATCGTTGATCGTAAGTGCGCGCTTGAAATCGGCCGGCGCTAGCGTCGGGTGTAAACTTTTCGAACCCTTGGCCAGCGTCTGAGTTGCCGATCGCCATGCCGCGCGCGTCAAAGCGCCGATCCTGGACATACCTGTTCACTTCTTTCGGTTTTCGGAATGCTAATTTTGAAGTTGGGTTCTCGTCGCCGGTCTGCAGCAGCGCCGAGCGTCGCCTTGGAGGAGAGCCAGCACGCGGGTGCAGCCAGGCACGCGCAACAGGGGCGCTCCTTGGACATCCAGGCACTGGTTCGGGTGCCGATTGAAGAGTTGGCGTCCGTCGCCGAAACAACCAGGAAAGAGCGTCCATGCAGCCCTGACGCGACTATTTCCCCGCGAGTATGGCCGCTTGCTTTTCTGCATCATCTGAAAGGTCCTGCTCTAGTCGGGCCGGATGTCACCCCGGCAGATTGTGCTATTTCGACAATCTCCGAGCGATTGCCGCCGGCCCATGACGAGGTTTACCGATAGGGCGCAATATGCGTGCCAAAGGAAAAGCGGTTTAATACACGGCAATCCGCCTATGTCGCATCCCCAACATCGTCGCACACCGGACAATGCCGGACGATATTGTCCCGGGGCGTCAAATTGGTTTGATGGTGACCCAACAACTGGCGGATGACGATCTCGAAATGCGCGACAACGGCCTCGGTGGACACTGTCGCCGCGCCCAGCACGCTGGCCGCCTGCCCGGCGATGTCCGCGCCCAGGCGGATGGCCTTGGCCACGTCGACGCCATCGCGGATCCCGCCCGACGCGATCAGCTTCACCGTTGGCAGCGCCCGACGCACCGCCTGCACGCTGGTCAGGGTGGGAATCCCCCAATTGGCGAATGACATCGCCACTGCACGGTCGGCGGCATTGCGGGCGCGCTCGCCCTCCACTGCGGCCCAACTGGTGCCGCCGGCGCCGGCGACATCGATTACCGCCACGCCCGCCTCGACGAGCGCACAGGCCACCGAGGCGGACAGGCCGCCCCCACTTCCTTGGCCACGATCGGCACGCCCACGATGCGCGCGGCGCCAGCGATCAGCGCCAGGACGCCGCGCCAGTCGCGGTCGCCCTCCCGGCTGTACCGCTTCCTGCAGCGGATTGAGATGGACGATGAGCCCATCGGCCTCCAGCGCGTCCACCGCGCGACGCGCCAGGTCCAGGCCGTCGGCCTCCCGCAGTTGCGCGGCGCCGATATTGGCCAGCAAGGGAATGTCTGGCGCCAGGCGGCGCAGCGCGCGCGTTAGCCCCTGGGAGTTACGGGATTGCAGGCTCACACGCTGCGAACCGCACATGGCGATCCGCAAGGCTTGCGCTGCCTCGCTCAAATGCCGGTTGATGGCCTCGGCCCGTGGCATGCCGCCGGCCATAGAGCTGATCAGCAGCGGCGCGCGCATAGCCTTGCCCAGCAGCGAGGCGCGCAGGTCGATCTGCGTCAGGTCCAACTCGGGCAGTGCGCAGTGTTCGAAATGGATGTACTCCCAGCCAGCGGCCACCGTGGCCGGCGCCGTTCGCCGATCCAGCACCAGCGAAGCGCGCAGCTGAGCGCAGCCCTCGAATCCGGAGAGAACGCACGGTACGCCGTGCCCCAGCGCCTGCTCCACGGCGGCGAGCTGCTCCGGCGCGATCAGGCCAACGTCGTTGCAATCGTCTAGCCAGAACAGCAGCGCCAGTTCGCGATAGAACGCCACGATCAGCGTTTCGTTCTGCGGATCACGGCCGGTGCGGGCGCTGGTGTCGCGCAGGCTCGGGTGAATGCGTTGCAGGATTGGGGGACGCGTGACGCAGTCAAAGCTCCCCTTGCCAAGCACGGAGCAGGCGAGTGAGAGAGCAGATGAATAGGCGTGTCGCCAATATTTTCGCATTGCTATAATCGATTATAGTTGTGAGGAGCAATTTGAGACCATTTACTTGCGGCTCAAGTCACCCATAAAAGAAGGCAAGCACCGATTCGGTAGCTTATCCCCTGTCTTTCGCGTACTCGCGGCCGTGGCGCCGGGTGAACGATTGAAGACCGCCGGTCTCACTCGCAGGTGGGCGCCAGGGCGTGGGACGGTTGGCAAGCCACAGGAGTAGGACAATGTCGAAGGATTCGGGTAAGGGCGATAATCACGGCGGCGGGCCGGGCAAGATCGAGATCACGATGGTGGTGAACGGCCAGCCCACGCAGGTCGAAGCCAATCCCAACCAGCCGCTTCACGTCATTCGTACCAAAGCCCTTGAGAACACGCAGAATGTCGCCCAACCAGCCGAGAATTGGGAATTGAAGGATGAGGCCGGCAACTTGCTCGACGTCGACAAGAAGCTTGGCGATTTCGGTTTCCCGAATACTGTGACCCTGTTCCTCAGCCTGAAGGCGGGCGTCGCAGGTGCCTAAACCCCAAAGTGTGGATCCGGAGGTCTCCCGAGCGAAGTTTGATCGGGAGATCGGCCGGTTCCGGCCATATGCTGATGTCTATCGGGCTCAGGGCTGCTTCTTGATCGAGGCGACCTTTCCGCGCGCTTTCTTCATTTTCGCAAGCCTCAAGTTAAAACCACGGGTGATCAGCGCAGCGAGCGAGGTCGACTTCACCGACTACGACTTAAGACCACCGTCCGTGGTCTTCGTCGATCCGTTTACGCGTCATCCGATTGCCCGGAAAGATCTATACCTGAAAATGCTTAGACGTCCGCCGCTGCCCGGAACGCCGCCGGAGATGATAGGAGCTCTCATCCAGCAGAACGCCGTGCCGCTGACGGACTTCATCCAGGCCAACAGTCCCGAGGACGAACCATTCCTGTGCATGGCGGGCGTCCGGGAATACCACGACAATCCAGCCCATTCAGGTGATCCATGGCTACTTCATCGGGGTTCTGGCGAAGGCTGTTTGGCCTTCATCCTGGACAAGATCATCAAGTACGGAATCATTCCTATAGAGCAGTTGCAGATTCAACTCCCACCGGCAATCGTAGGAATGGTGGTATCCCCTCAGGCGATACAAGAATGACTGGTTTGAGAGATGTAACGATCGTGACTCTCCCGCGCGGCTGCATCTCGACCACGCATGGGCATCTGCGCTCAGTTGGTCGCGAAGGCAATGAGGGGATGGCGCTCTGGGTCGGCGTTCAGCAAGACCGGCACTTTGCCGTAACAGAGACGGTTATCCCGGCGCAGCGTCACATTCGGACAAACGATGGCGTTTGCGTGATCGTTGCGGCCGAAGAACTGCACCGGCTCAATGTCTGGCTCTACAAAAGCGGCCTGAAACTCTTGGCCCAGATTCACAGCCATCCGGGCCGCGCCTACCATTCGACGACGGACGACGCTTATGCGGTTGCTACCACGGTTGGGTGTCTGTCGCTGGTAGTGCCGAATTTCGCCCGCGAGCCTTTCGATTTTGCTCGGGTCGCCGCCTATCGGCTTGACGAAAAGGCCAAATGGAATGCGCTCCCTCCCGCGGCACTGTCGCGAATGATCATGATATCGAGTTGAACAATGGCATTCGCTAACTTCATCGATCGTGCCGCCACGGCGGCATCTCAGGTCCTGGCCGATTTTCATCTGGGAGACTTCAAAGCAGCTCTTGAAAAGCAGGTCGTGGCAGTCGCCTTCGACCATCAGGCCGCTTCCTGCGCCGAAGGCCAGGCGACACTAGATCTTGCGGTGAGATTGCTCGCTAGGCTCTACCCGGTTCTGGCGATACTCCCGCTGGACAGCGCGGCGAGCTCTCAAGCCCAAGCGCTGGAGCGCTTGGCAAAGTCGATCAATCCAAAAGTCGGCATCCGGCGTTCCGGCAAGTCTGCCACCGTCTGCGTCGTTGCAGGGGTAACGCGCCCATCACTCCGGTGCCCGATCTTTTTCGTGGGATCGGACGGTTGGGCGGCAAAGCTGTCGCGTACGGACCCGGTGGGCTCTGGCCCAAGTCTGCTGCCTTTTGGAGCTGGCGCCGCCAGTTGCTTCGGCGCCGCCAACGTCTTTCGAACTATCTTCGCCGCCCAGTTGACCGGCGCCGAGTTGGACGAAACCATCGACCTCTCGCTATGCAGCTACGACAAGACCAAAGCCGGGGAGGCTGGCCCGATCGACTTCCCAGTCGACCTTGGCGAAACCCACCTCGTTGGGCTCGGTGCGATAGGCCATGGCTCGCTTTGGGCGCTAGCGAGACAACCCGATCTCAAGGGTCGTCTGCATGTAATCGATCACGAAGCGATCGAACTCTCAAACCTGCAGCGCTACGCATTGGCCGGCCAGGCGGAGATTGGTATGTCCAAGGCGGTTCTTGCAGCCACCGCCCTTAGATCGACTGGCCTTGAGGTCGAGGCGCACCCTCTGACGTGGGCAGAATATGTTGCGCGCCGGGGCAATTGGGTCTTAGACCAAGTGGGTGTGGCGCTTGACACCGCCGCCGACCGTCTGGCTGTCCAAGGTGCACTGCCGCGATGGATCGCAAACGCTTGGATGCAGGAGCACGATCTCGGTATCTCCCGGCATGGTTTCGATGACGGCCAGGCTTGCCTTTGTTGCATGTACCTGCCATCCGGAAAATCCAAGGACGAGCACCAGCTGATTGCCGAGGAACTCGGAATACCGGAAGCACACGAGCAGGTGAAAACGCTCCTGCAGACAAATGCCGGAGTTCCCAACGACTTTGTAGTTCGCGTGGCTACAGCGATGGCTGTGCCGTTTGAACCGCTAGCCCCGTTTGTCGGCCAGCCCCTGCGCTCCTTTTATCAGCAGGCTATCTGCGGCGGTCTGGTGTTCCAGCTTAGCGAAGGAAGTCGCCGCGTTCGAACTGTGGTTCCGATGGCCTTTCAGTCGGTGCTTGCCGGGATTATGCTTGCCGCGGATTTGGTCAAGCATAGTGCGGGGTTTCCCATGAGCCCGACGACGAGCACTCGGGTGAATCTTCTGCGCCCCCTTGGCTCTCACTTGCACGATCCGAAGGCCAAGGACTCCAGCGGCCGCTGCATCTGTAGCGACGACGATTTCATTGCCGCTTACAGGCGCAAATACGGAGCGCGTTGATCAGGTAAGCGATGTCTCGGCCGCCTAAGCAGACGCGCACCTCTCCGTAGACGCAGGGGGCGCGGCTTGTGGGCGTGACCATGGGCGCCATTATGACACGCTTGGCCCGCTCCTTTGCCGGCCTATCGTCCTCCGCGCATGATCCCGTGCCGACGTGATGATCCAGCACCAGCCGCCATGGCACCAGAGGCTGGTCAAACCTCCGTTGTTGGCCGGTTTGGACAGTGCTGCATCAGGTCTCGACCGACGTCTCGACAGTCAGGGCTGCTTCGACGGGTGTGAAGATGTCAACATCGACCCCAGGCGCCCGAATCGTCACAATCAGGGCGTACCGAGCCAGAGCGTCGACGCGTTCCAGGTAAGGCTTCTCCTTCCACCAGCCCCCGACCGGGAACACGCCGATCGCGTCACGCTCGGCGAGATCGGCGGCGCTGCCCGACCAGAAATCGGCGTGCAACGAGCCGCGATCGCGGAAGGTGCCGAGCAGCCACTCTTCTCCGCCTCCAGCAGGCGCCCCTTCCTCCTCGTCCCGAGCGGCCTGATTGATGCGGGCTCGGAATTCGTCGACTGTCTCGGTCGCTGACTTTACTCTGAACCGAAGACCATGGGACGCGTAACGATGCCGGCGGGTCCATCCGCGTTCACCGGGGTTGGGTTCGATGAAATAGGACAGCGTGACGCGGAGCTCGACCTGGGCAGCGCCGAGCGCCGCGAGCTGCTCCTTCGGCCAAGGCAGGCGATGCAGCTTCATGTCACGCGTTTTGGCAGCCGCGCCGCCCTCGCGCTGGAAAGGCTGAAGCTCATCTTCAACGATAAGCGTGAGGTCGTTCACCGTTGACAGAAGCGCGCGCCCAAGATCTGGCACGCCGTAACCATAGCGCCGCACGAGCGCCTGGATCTCGCCCTTCGCTCCGTTGCACGCATCGATGCGTGCGCGCATCGCCGGAGTCCATTCGGCCGAGTGGACGATCAGGGCGCGAACCGATTCAGGCCACAGCTCGGGGCGCGCTGATAGAATTAGTCCCGCCATCCGTGCGGCATGGGCCGTTGCCGCGCTCGTATCTCCGAGGGTGGTGAAGTGGCGCAGTTCGGGTCGACAGAAAGTGGTCAATATCTGCAGATCGTCGATCGGCTCGCCGGGCAACACACCGTCATGGGCGAGATTGCCGCCTTCGAAGACGACCTCGGGCTTCACCGGCCACTGCCTGTCCCAAACGACCGAAGTGCGACTGCGCGGCGAGAGCTCGCCGACCGGCGCGATCGGAGCGTAGCCCGAAAAGTCGGTGTCAATGATATCGACCTTTTCTGTGAAAGCGCCGACCGTCAGCGCATTCCAGGCCTGAGAAGGATCATCGACTGCTTCCAGATCGTTGCGCGTCAAATGCTCGGCCGGCATGAGGTCATCGCCGATGTTGCCGGCAGAGAGAACGATCAAGCGTCGCTGTTCCTCTTCGAAACAGAGTTGGTCGATAGCGGCAGACCACGATGTGGGCCTTCCACGCGCCGGACTGGCGCTTGTCACAGCCATTGCGATCGCGCGGCGGCGCTCCGGCGCCTGCACCTCGGCGCGGGCGATCGCTTCCGCGGTGATCGCGCCATAGAGTTCTGGATCGTTTGCCTCGTCTTCTGGCGGAAGGATACGAACACTCTCCAGCCGAAAGGGCAATGGAACTGGATCGCCTCCGACCAGGAGCGGGACCAGATCACCGTACAGGCCGACACCTGCCATTCGCGTCCCGTGGCCGCTCCACGCAGGTGTGTCGTCGCTGCCCCATGCCGGTTTGACGGTGTGCCAGTCTTAAACGGCAAGTGCGGGTTCGATCAACGGGTGGGTGCGACGCACGCCGCTGTCGAGAATGCAGACCGCAATATCGGATTGAGGCGGTCTGACGCGCCCGAGAAGCTCGTCGCTCCAGTCCCTTTGCTCCGCGCCGCCAAGGCCCAGGAAGAAGGACGGCGTATCCTTCGCGCGCCGCAGCTCGGCGACGACATCGCTGTGCGCAATCATGCGGTCGAGCATTGCCGTGCTGGCGAGGGCCAGCATGACCACCCGCTCCGGAAACCTAACCGCATGCGTGCGCAAAGTGATGTTCAGGGCTTCGGCAATGTGCTCGAAGTTCTCGCGGCGACCGTCGCGCAGCCAGACTTCCCACCACACCTGCTCGTCAGCGGCCTGGGGGAAGAGGTCGTCGTGGTCGGTAAACAACGATCGTGCAGTCGCCAGCCTGACTGTCTCCATGCGGGAGACGAGCGGCTCGTTGCGCGGTCTGCCGCGGTCAGTATCAACGTCTCGATACGCCTCGACTTTCCGCAAATAATAGGCTTGCGCGCTTTGCGGCAGGAACACCGACGCTGTGATGGGAGCACCGGGTTGAGTTGGCTCATGGACGGCGACCAGCTCCATGTGCTGGCGACGATCGGCCAACTGGTCGAGGGCCGCCCGTCCGGACATGGGCAGATCGATCGCGAGGTAAAAGCCAGGCGTGCCGACCGACAGCTGGGGGTCACGCGCCGCAATCTGCTGGCGTGCACTTTCGACCGCTTGTTCGATGGATTGCGTCAAGGCCGCAGCATGCGACGCCCGATCACGCGCCGGCAGCGGCGGTGCATGTATAAGTTGGTTGGGCCGCCGATAGGCTTCCCGAATGCCGTTGTTGCGAAGGTGGATATGGGCGCGGTCGCGCGGAAAATCGTCTGCCATTATGATCTGTGCTGTCGCTACTCAAACAGCGACGCCTGCCGGCGTTCCTTCAGAGCGTCGATGAGCGCTTCCGAGGTGATCCGCTTCCCCCCCCGCAATATGATGGTTTTTGCAGCGTCGTCGGCCGCGCGCGTGATCTCGGCCTGCGACAGTCTCTCTGCCTGAGAGATCGCCTCGTTCCAGGCAAGCCCTCTGGTGTCGAAGCGGTCGAGTCGAGCCCGAAGCAGCGCCTCTATAATCGGCCGATCGGGCACGGCGTATTCGATGACATCGTCGAAACGGCGGAACAAAGCTCTGTCGAGCAGCTCGGGATGATTTGTTGCCGCAATAATCAGGCTGTGGCTGTCGTCTTGCTCGAGAAACTGCAGAAACGAATTCAGCACGCGCCGAATCTCGCCAACATCCTGGCGTTCGCCTCGACGCGCGCCGATGGCATCGAATTCGTCAAAGAAGTAGACGCCCCGCGTCGCCTGCATTGCATCAAAAACAAGCCGCAGCTTTCCGGCAGTCTCTCCCATGAACTTGGTGATCAAACCATCGAGGACGATCGTGAAAAGGGGCAGATGAAGCTCCCCGGCCAATGCCGAGGCGGTCATCGTCTTGCCTGATCCTGGCGGGCCGACCAGAAGCAGTTTGCGACGGGGAACAAGCCCGTGCTCGCGCAAGCTTGCTTGTTGGCGCTGCTCTCCCAGCACGCGGTGCAGGCGCGAGCGCAGACTGTCCGGCAAAATCATGTCGGTCAGTCGCAGGTCCGGATAGCGCACATGCAGGAGCCCTGCGAGCTCGCCCTTTGGCTGAAAAAGGGGAACCGGCCGACTGCTCTTGACAATCCGGGCGTCCCTGCTCTTGGCTGCGTCGACCAGATCCTTGAGCTCCTGAGCAAGCTTACCATGGCCTTGACGTGCCTCATGCGCAGCAAGCTGCATCGCGATAGAGAGGAAACGATCCTCGTCGCCGGCAATGTGGCTTTTAAGCAGCGTCACGATATGGCGGGCCGTGGTCATGGCTCTCTTCTGGGGTATCCGTTTACTTGGCGAAGCGCATGCAACCTAAACGCTTTCAACGGCGATTTGTATCGCGCAATGGTGTTTTTTCTCTTGTCGATGTTCGCCCGTGGCAACTTCAGCGGTGAACTGTTGCGCCGCGGTCATAGGCCAGCCGGAATAACGCCGGCCAGCAGACAACAGTCCGCATCTTCGAGCGCTCGAAGTCTGGCCACTCACGCAGCGTGTCGGGTCCGAACGCTCCAAAGCCGCCCCGCCTGGCAGGTCCATGCGACCGATTGCGGGCGTGCGGCCATAAGGTCTACGCGGGCTCGCATGGCTGCCCGCGCCGCTGGCTAAAAAGCTGTACACCATCTCACGAAACACCAGGTCCGCTCCTTTGCCGGCCGACGGTCCATGAAATCCCCTCCCCACTTACGACACCGGAGACCTCCTTGCCCACATGGCGCTCAAGCACCGGCCGCCATGGCACCAGCGTGAACTCGCGCGACTTTTCAACGACGGCATATTTTCCGCTGGCAAGCTCGACGGAGCGGCGGAGCGTACCCTCTACTCGTCCTCCGGATCGCGCTTCGGCATAGGGCAGGCCAAGTTCCTCCGACAGTTGGCCAGCAACACGGTTCAGTTCTCGCTGGCGCAGGATCGAAAGCATGTTGGCTCGATAGACGATCCCATCCTGTTCTTTATGCGCGAGGCCTTGCGCGATCAGCCACTGCCGCCGGCGAGCTTGCGCCTCTCTCACGTCGCGGCCGAAGCCGGATCCGTGCAAAGGCTCGGGTCTATCGGCAACCAGCTCCCGGTCGAGCCAGGTGGCGCCGTTGAAGCTGACCTGTCGCTCCAGCGCCATTGAGGAGAGCTTGTCGGCAACGACAGGCTCGGCCCTGGCCCGCTGGCCCTCATAATTCGCGACGCGATCGAGATGGTCCGGCGCGATGAGCCAGGTGCCGTTCGGCTCTCGCTCGACGCCGCCGGTCGCGCGGCGGATCGCCTCCAGCCGCCGCACATGCGTTCGCGCAAAGCTCTCGGTGGCGGATGGGTCATGCTTCAGGTGCATATCGACGTCGTAACGGCCGCCATGCGCGGCGGCGATTTCGGCGATGGTACGATCGACCTGCCTCGGCTCGGTGTTCCTTGGCGCGACACGCACGATGCAGCCATTAGGCATCGTTTCCATCGCCTCGCCTCTACCGATGTTGATCCAATGGCTCTTACCGTCGACGGCGTCGACGATCATGTAATGGCGGTCATTGATCTCGTCGGCCAGTCCACGCGCGACAACGCGACCGACGAGAGACTGGACGGGCTCGCCGGATCGATCGTGGATCACCCAGTCGGCGGCCCTGCGGGCAAGCCCCTTGCCGGTCAGTTCGCGGTGCATGGTCTTGATGATGTCGCCGCGTTCGCCGGTGCGGCGCAGCGTGGCTTCGAGCTCATCGTCGAGGCGCCAGGAGCCAGCGCCGACCTCCGCGGCCAGACCCATCCGCTCGAGCTTGCGCAGCCGTCCCTGGTGCAGCGTCTGGCGAATGGCGTCGGGACCGCCCGGCGAGACCAGGCCGTCATCATCACGCATGCTGAGCAGCCGACGGTCGATGCTGGTGAAGCGTTCCTGCTCCATTTCCCGGCGCAGGCGAAGCTCAATCTCGCGGTCGGTTCGCGGACCGAGATCGAGGCTGACCAGCTCGGCCGCCCGCTCGCGGATGCCAGATGAGATATATTCGCGCGCGATGACCAGGTTCTCGCCACGGTCGTCCCTGCCACGGACGATGATGTGGCTGTGCGGGTGGCCGGTGTTGAAATGATCGACCGCGACCCAGTCGAGCTTCGTGCCGAGGTCTTCCTGCATCTGCGCCATGAGCCGCCGCGTCAGCGCCTTGAGGTCGTCGTACTCGATGCCGTCTTCGGCAGCGACGATGAAGCGGAACTGATGGCGGTCGCCGTCCGCGCGATCGATGAACGCCTTGCCGTCGACGCGGCCGCTGTCGGCGCCGTAGAGCTCGCCAGGTTCACCTTCGCGGGTGACCCCGTCGCGCTGAAGATAGCGTAGATGGGCACGCGCCCCGTCCGCGCCCTTGCCGGCGAGCTTGACGACCCGCGCCTTGACGATCACCCGGCGCTGGCGGAAGGCGGCATACCGGTCGCGCGATTTCAGCAGTGCGGCGGCCGCCCCGCCGCGCCCTGTCCGGCTTCCTGTGAAGCGACCACCGCGTTGCGGCCGGCCGCCAGCCCGGTTGATCGCCGCACGAACCTGGCCGGCATAGCGTTTGCCGGCCTTCGAGCCGCGCGACCCGATTTTGCCGAGCTTCGGCCTGAACTCGTCATCCTTAATGCGAGCCTCCCAGACATATCAAGCAAAATCAGACACTTACACGTCAAACCCTCTTGGCACCGGCGGCAGCCTCCCGGAAAAACGATGTGCAGACAAAGATTTAACCGCCTCCTGGAGGCGGTACCTTTATCTTGCCTTCCGCGCCCAGCCCCGCCAGACGCGCCCCCGTCCGCCATGGCTAACGCACCGGCTCCTTCGGCTGCGCGCCGTCCTTGCCGAGCGGCACGAAGAGATCGCCGTTTCGCACGCCTGAGTGAACACCGTCATGAATGAAGAACAGCGACCGTCCGAGAGGAGCGATTTGCGCCTTTGGAGCGACAGATTGGCTTTCGAACGCCTCGATGTCGGCCGCCGAAACTCCGGCCGCCTTGAGTTGGTCGAGGTACTCGACGGTCTCTTCTGGCAGCGGTTTGCCACGCTTCAAATGCTCGTCGTAGCGCTCGGGACCGGCATTGTAGGCGCCAAACAGGCCAGGAAATCCGAAGCGGTCATACATGGCACTGAGATAGGCCGTGCCGGCCAGGATATTGTCGCGCGGATCGTGGGGGTTAGGCCCAAGGCCGTGTTCGACCCGCATCTCTTCATAGGTGCCGGGCATCACCTGCATGAGGCCCATGGCGCCAGCGGGGGAGGTGATGGGGCGGCCGCCGCGCATTGTCTTGCCGCCGCTTTCGGCAGCCATGACGGCATAGATCCAGGCTTGGGGAATATGGAAGCGCCGGCTTGCTTCCGATACCAACGTCTGCCACTTTCGCAGCTGCGGACTTTGGGAGATGGCGACCGGCTCAGCGCCGGTCGAGGCGGAACAGGCGCATGGCGCAATGGCGATCATGCCCAACAAGAGGAGGGTCACTCGGTCCATAGTGGTACGAGCCTCCCGATGACATTTTGAGTGGGAACAGGCCCGAAATAGCGGCTGTCGAAGGAGCGGTTTTTGTCGCTGCCGAGCAGGAAAACCTCGTTATCCCCGAGCGCTCGGCAGCCGTTCCACCATGGCAAAGGTCGGCCTTCGGCGTCGATTTTGAGCCGGCGCGCGACGATGTCGCCGCCGATGATGATGGCGTCATTGAAGGCGCAGACATTATCGTCCGGCAGCGCTGCAAGACGTTTTGCCAGCGGCACATTGCGAGGCAGATAGCTGCGCTCGGCGGCGAGATACGCCGCGTATTCAGGCGGGCGCACGAGCACGAGATCGCCACGCGCCAGCGCTCCCGCAGCGATGCGGTAAAGGCCGATCGGCGCGCTGGCCGAGGCGTTCCAGACCAGCCAAGGGGCGGGCTTTCCCAGCGCCGTGAAGCCCAAAAGACCGAGACCGGCCGCGGCCAAGGCGACCGTCTTACGGGCTCGAACACGCCTCAGGCGGCTGCCGATCAGATGGATGGAAGGGCGCCGCCTCATGAACGGCCTCCCGTGCCGCCCTGGCCGGAACCGGCCTTGCCATCGCCGGCGATGGAGTGCTGCGGGTGTCCTTTCGACCAATGGTCGAGTTCGTCGATGTGATAGCGGACATAGCGGCCGTGCTTGCGGAATTTCGGGCCGCCGCCCTTGAGCCGCATCTTTTCGAGCGTGCGCTGGGAGAGCCCGATATAGAAGGCGGCTTGGGCTGTGCTGAGAAACGGGCTGCCCTTTTTCGCGCGGGCCGCGCGTTCGTTTTCGTCGTCCATGATGATCCTCGTTTCGCTTCGGACAAGCGAGGGCGAGGATGGGCGAGGGAGATCGTCTCGGGGACGGGCGAAGAGTCGGGGGAGAGTTTTCGCCGCCCTTTAGGGCGGACGGGGTTTGGGTGGAACTCCTGGGAATGAGCCCCGCGCCGGGGCTGCGGCGCGAGGCTCTTATCTCGGCCGGTCAGTCGGCCGGGTTCCAGATGATGGCGTAGGTGTCGTGATCGTCCTGGCCGGCGGCTCGGCCGAGATTGGCGTAGAGCTTGCGCGGTCCGAACTCCGGCGCTGCAATCGACAGGCTCACATAATCCTTGCCGGAAGTCTCGCCGGTGCGGATCCAGCCAGCGCCGACTTCGACCCCTTGCGTAAGCACCCGGAAGTCGGGATGGTTATCGGCGCTCTTGGCCTGGTTGGGGACGATATCGATGTCGGCGCGGACGCTGAGCGTCTTGAACTGGCCCTTGTAGGCGCCGTTTTCCTGCTTGTTGACGTAACCGATCGCGGTCATTTCGAAGTCTCCTTTTGTGGTTTCGCCGGGGACCATCCCCTGCGATGGCGCACCGTAATGGGCGCGTCAGGACCGCCTGAATCCGACAGGGCCGCAGCGACAGTGAAGGACCCGAGCGGGCAGCTTTTTTGTGAGCGAAGCGGCGCGAGGAAGCCGCCGCAGGCGGCGGGGAAAAAAGCTGATGGCGCGAGGGTTTCGGGCGGCCGGACCCGCCCATAGGTCGACAAGCCAGCCGCAGGGATGGTCCTTGGAGAGAGCATGGAGACCGCTCGCCAAGTGCGGTCTGTCAGCCAAGCAGGACGCCGGGATGAAACGGCCTGCAAAGATGCTGCGCCCTTATGCCGGATCGAGATCGTGCCAGCGGGTCGGGCGCCAGAGCAGACATCCGGCATGGTGCGATCTATGAAAGCAGGGCTCGCCAGCGGGAATTTGATACGCGAGGGGGCCAAAGTAAGGCTGGATGAGAAGCCGGTGCTACCTGCAGGTCCAGTGTCATGTGGCGGCGCTCGGGAAACCGCTACGCAATGTAACGCGCTCTTATGAGGCGAACAGACCGGCCCCAAAACCGATCGACCGGTGGTCGGCGCGAAACGCGTCATGCCTGTCCGAAAGCTGACAGTGGCAGAAGACGCATGTCGGGTTCCGCACAATTGACCATGCTGGATTTGTGAGGTTTTCAGGGAGAGCCATGCGTTCACTTCCCAGTGAGCTTTGGCACGGCATTTGCTCTTGATGTGGCAACACGGATCGAAGGTTGACTGCATGCACAAGCGCGAGATGAGCAATGCTCTCCTTTCCTGGAGGCTTGGCAGCAGATTCGATTTGACGTTGCGAGGAGCTTCAGCCGCTCGCGGCGGAAGTGATCTCAAATCTGAAGGCACCGTTGGGGCCGCAGCCATCAAACACATCTTTCTCTTTTTCGCAGCTCGTCTTCAACGCGATGCGGACTTCTTCGCGTCGACGGCGGCCGAAGGTGGAGAAGGGGCTCGACTTGCAAAAAGGAGTTGTCAATGACGTCTTACGTTCGCACCAACAGCCCGGCGCAGGTGCGCTCACTGTCCACCTTTGGCAAGCATCTGCAAAGGAGCGTGCTGACGGCGACGCTGCTTGCCGCGGCTTCGACGGGAAGTGAAGCGCAGCCCTATGTTCGTGCTGACGGCAGCACGACTGACGACTTGGAAGCGGCGCGAGCAAGTTGGCGTCATGACGCCGAATTCAATGGAAATGTGGGGCTCGCAGCCATCAACGCGGATGCCGCGTATGCGTTGGGTTCCACCGGGGAGGGGGCCAGAGCTCCTCGCCTGCCCTCGTCCGTCTTGACGAGTGCCCGCTTACAGCCTACCTCACTATCGCGTTAGCACTCGTCCATCGCGAGTGCTAACAAAAACCCCTCAACAGCGCACCAGGGAAAAATCCGAAAATGGCAAAGTCGAAGTTCCGCCCGCTGCATGACCGCGTGGTCGTTCGCCGGGTCGAATCCGAATCCAAGACCGCTGGCGGGATCATCATCCCCGACACGGCAAAGGAAAAGCCGCAGGAAGGCGAGATCATCGCTGTCGGCTTCGGCGCTCGTGACGAAGCTGGCAAGCTGGTCCCGCTGGACGTCAAGGCCGGCGACCGCATCCTGTTCAGCAAGTGGTCGGGCACGGAAGTCAAGCTCAATGGCGAAGACCTTCTGATCATGAAGGAATCCGACATCATGGGCATCATCGGCTCATATCAGGCCCTTTCGTCAACTGAATTCCCGGGCTCGATTGAAGCCCCTGCCAGGAGCTAAAAATGGCTGCCAAAGACGTAAAATTCTCCCGCGATGCCCGCGAGCGCATGCTGCGCGGTGTCAACATCCTCGCTGACGCGGTGAAGGTCACGCTCGGCCCCAAGGGCCGCAACGTGGTCATCGACAAGTCGTTCGGCGCCCCGCGCATCACCAAGGACGGCGTCACCGTCGCCAAGGAAATCGAGCTTGAGGACAAGTTCGAAAACATGGGCGCGCAGATGGTCCGCGAAGTTGCTTCGAAGACCAACGACATCGCTGGCGACGGCACCACGACCGCGACCGTTCTGGCGCAGTCGATCGTCCAGGAAGGCCACAAGGCCGTTGCCGCCGGCATGAACCCGATGGACCTGAAGCGCGGCATCGACCTCGCGGTAACCGACGTCGTTGCGACCCTGATCAAGAACGCCAAGAAGATCAAGACCTCCGAAGAGGTTGCCCAGGTCGGCACCATCGCCGGCAACGGCGATGCTTCGGTCGGCAAGATGATCGCCGAAGCGATGCAGAAGGTCGGCAACGAAGGCGTCATCACGGTTGAGGAAGCCAAGACCGCCGAGACCGAACTCGAAGTCGTCGAAGGCATGCAGTTCGACCGCGGCTACCTCTCGCCCTACTTCGTCACCAACGCCGACAAGATGGTTGCCGAGCTCGAGGACGTCTACATCCTCCTGCACGAGAA
>NZ_RZSL01000390.1:0-5932 GCF_003997355.1 Mesorhizobium sp. M1E.F.Ca.ET.041.01.1.1
GCCCTGCGATGGCAAAAATGGGCGGAGATCGGGTGGCGATAGAATTCTTTTCGAGAAGATTCATCCATTGGCCGGCGGTATCTGCGTCGATCAGCAGTTCACCAGCTTGTTCGCGCGACGGCTCAGGTTGTCCATCTGTTCCTGGCAACATCCTCGTCTAACCATAAGCGCTTCTAACTGTTACATTTACGCACGTTGACGCCTTGCATGAGACGTGTAGTGTTTGGCCTGTTTGTCAAAATCCATTGAGCGGCAAGTGCAACCGCTGCCATACCACACCCTTTGCCTCGATATACGTTGCCAATGCGAAGACTGTGCAAAGTAATCACATCTGGCGGCGCCCACTCCGGCAAGGCCGCCCTTTCACCGACGATAAAAAACCAACCACCTGGTGGCCGACGACGATCGAGAACGGATGTTCCAGCTCGGGGTAAGAGCTACTTCGAAGCTCCGAGAATGACAAATCCAACGGGGCCACAAACTGTTCTTGCTCTGGCTCTAGCTGCAAATGGGCGACCGTGGCGTGGTCGAAGCGAGATAGAGTTTTCAGCGTCACATGCACGGCCAATCTCCCCTATAAGAGACGGTTTAAGGCTCTGGTGAAGAGCGAATGAATATCCAACCCACGACATGAAGGATCGATAGGCAGCTCTCAATGGGGAAAATCAAAAATCGTGCCAACTGCTCAGAGCGAGCTCTTGGAAAGATTTTGTACCCGCGGTTCAATGGTTTAGATAAGGTGCCACAGCAAGCAGTCCCGAAAGTCACCGTGTAGCGAACTCGACAACCCCGACATTAAGTCTCGGGAGACTATCGTATTCCGAGGGATCGCGGAACGGATTTCGCGTGTCATTGACGTGAGTTCCGTCTTTAGCGCTTGCGAGGTGCTCTATTCTATACGCCCCGGGACCTGATGTATTGCCGAAGCGCCAAGGCATACCGACCTTGCTCTGCGGATGGCAATTGAGGACGGCCAGTAAGGATGGCTGTAGGGTTTCGGCAATACAAGCGACGGGGTACACTTGATTGAGTTTGTAGAGCGCCATGAGGGAGGCGAGCAGCGACCAATTTTCGCCCCACCTTATTGCCGGCGAACAATGCGTTTCTCTTGTCAGAGCCACCGGCCGTGATGGCGTTCTCGACCGGGCGGGTGTCGAGCTCCAGGCGACCGTCACACCAAGGAACCAGGTCAGGCTCTCTGAATCGGCGAGTGCATAGCGGAAGTCGCGGCCAAAGTGGAGCCGGAGAGATCATCGACAGCTCGCTCTCGAACCACGGCAGCACCGTTGCCAGCACAGGTGATGGCCTTGGCGTTGTGACATCATGCGCGGCTATCCTGGTTTCGATCTCGCCAACATGCGAGAGGGCAGTTCCATCGCATCTCCAGCTCTGCAGCGACTAGGCGGTTCTCGGGATAGACGGCTTCATATTGCCGGAAAGGCCGGTCGGCATCGAAATGGGGCTCCAGATCGCGACTGAGGGCATCCCGAACCTGGTCGCGGCGGGCGGTTGCCTGCGCCCCCGGCTCGACGAGACGCAGGAGTGCTTCCTCCATCGCATCATCGACGCGCAGTCCGCCGAAGGCGAGCCAGCGCGGCTCCCGTGTCGAGCAGGCGCTCCATCAAGAATAGCGCCGAACGTTGTTCTCGGCGCCCGTGTCGCGTATCGTGAGCTTGTGGCCGCAGCGCCGGCAACGGACAAGCCCGGAGAGCGGCGCTTCTCCATGCATCGGCGCCTCGTGATGCCGGCTCGTCGGCACGATGTCGCTCACCATTTGCGGATCGCCTCCGCCAGCGTTCGGTTGCACGCCCCGGCAGTCGGACTCATTGTCGGCCTTCTGACAACGTTGGACATGAAACACTGCACTGTCAGAGCGATTATGTTGTCTAGAATGGCTTTCTGGATTGGCACGACATTTGCTTCGCTGATCACAAATACGCTACGGCACGAACCGCGCAGGAGTTCCTCCATGAACAACATCAGGCAGTCGCTTCCGCGAGATCAGTGCAGGCGAACCGACCTCCGGTTGCAATCGGAATGGCCGAGCTTGTAACCAAACAATCCCCCGACCCCATGTGGGACGCCAGAATCTCGCGACTCGGCATCTCTTTTAGAACAGGACAGACAAATGAACCCCGTCTCAACTTCGATCAAACCACCTATCGGCGGCATTTCGAGTTTTGAAGATCTGGAGGCTTTTTCGGACCGAACCGCACCAGTTGCAACCATGTTCAGCGGCGGTCTCGACAGCACCTATCTTCTCTACAAGCTGCAGAGCCTTGGATTTGCGAACGTTGAAGCTGTCGCAGCGGATGTCGGAACGCCCATCGATCAGCCTTTGCTGGAACGGACGGCAGCCAAGTTCGGCGCACGCTTTGTCAGCCTCGAAGGACGGAAAGCCTTCGTCGAACAAGGCGTGAAACCCGCCATTCGGGCCCACGCCAAGTACCTTGGCAGCTATCCGTTGAGCAGTTCGTTGAGCCGTCCCATAATCGCCTCGTTGGTTGTTGATCATGCAACGTCAATCGGCTCACGGCTGGTTCTTCATACAGCAAACCTTTCTCAAAACAGTCTTCCACGCCTTAACAATAGCATCAAGCGCTCCGGATTTTCCGGCAAGTTCGGCAGTCCGTATGAATGCTCTGTGATATCCCGACAACAGAAGGCCGCCGCCCTCTCCAAGTGCGGAGCGACTTTTGTGGCGGACCGCAGGTGGAGCACGGACGAGAACCTCTGGTGTCGGGAATTCGAGTCTGGGCCCTTGGAAGATCCCGAGAACTTTTCTATCCCCGAAGAGGCATTTGCTTGGACGCGCAACATTCACGCAGAGCAACCGGTAGAGATCAAACTCGGGTTTACAGACGGAAATCTCGTGTCAATTGATGACCGTGATGTTGCATTGATCGACGCAATCCCGTTCCTGAATAAAACGGTTGGAAAATTCGGGCACGGCCGCTTTGTCGGGCTTGAACACATCTCAACCGGCGAAAAGGTTCTCGAAGTCCGCGAGGCCCCTGCGGCGGCTATTATCTTGGACGCATTGCGTCACCTCGAAACCGCTTCTCTTGGCGTCGCATCAATCGTTTTGAAGCAAGGGCTTGAGCAAGCCTGGTCCCAGGAGGCAGTTTCAGGTGCATGGGGCAGTACTATCCATCAGATGTGCGAACGGGCCATAGCATCCGCCCTCGAGGGCGTCAGCGGAAGCGTCAGCTATATAGTCGATCACACGCGCTTTCTACCTCGGTCGATCGTAGCCAGGGAGCCGAAATACATTAGGGACCGCCACGTTTGGGAATACCAAGCCGCGAGCCACGCAGCGTCGTCCAAAGCGCGCCCCTCGCCAAATTTGCAAACGGGAGACATCCGTGAAAAAGATCGCACCCCAGGCGCTGTGCAGCCTCAATAAAGAATGCACTGATCATCTGGTGACGATGGTAGTTTTTCGAGAGGTGAGCGGATAGTCGCGCCGCTGCCTGGGTGATCGTGCGCGCGCAAACTTCTTCTTGGCATTGTCCCGATGGAAAGCGGCAGTACGCGACTTGTTACCCAAGCCAAGATGCAGCCGAGGTCCGAGGCGGACCGTGCGGCCCACGGCAGGCACATCTCATATTCACAGGGTGTTAGCGAAACGCCGTCCACTGTTCGATCGTCGGACAGCTTTCGGCGAACGCAGATTTGAAAGCAGGTCGCGATGAGCTGAAGGTTTGTTTAAACCGCTCGGCCACCCGGAGAAATGCCGGACTGGACTCCTAAGCGGCAAAGCTCATCGCGCAGCCCCGGCGAGCGACTATATGTCGGCGTGGGCGCCGTCGAGTTCCTGGTGGACGCCGACACGGCCAAATTATTTGCGTCGTCGAAGGAGCGCCGATCGGTACAATCGGGCTTGCCGCCACAGGCCGAGATCAGGCAACGCCATGCCCCGCAATGCCATCCCACCGAGGATCCCAAGCAGGATTCAGCCGTTGCAACAAAACCTTCAAAATAATTCTACAGATCTTTGCAACGGAAATCCGCTGACAGTGGTAAGTTCACCGCAAAGTCTGGGGTCAGGCACGGCTAAAAAAGCCGATGCCGGTTTTTACTTGGACGCAAAGCGCTACATTAATGGAACACTCGTTAAATATCGGTACTCTGCGAGAGGTTGTATGTCGTATTCCCTTCCAGATCAGTTTGAACTCGCTAAACAATGCCGGGATCGTTTCTTCACCCTCAATCCCAGTCTTGATGCTGTGGTGACCGATGATCCCGTTCATATCGGCTATTTGTCAGGATACCGCTCCATCCTTCACGATTGCGGCCCCTACCCACAGGCGTTGATCGCGTCGCGGGAGAGGGTCGCGCTCGTTACGGGTGCGAGCGATGCGGCAGCAGCTTTGGAAGTACTGGGTGATCCGGGGATGATCTGGCGCTATGGCACCTTCTTCGTGTTCAGCTCCGGCGATTTCCCTTCTTACCGTGAAATGCCGGCGGCAAGCCGAACCCCTACGGCAGCCTTGACGGCTGCGATAGCGGCTACGGTCGGTGGTTTGCAAAATATCGGTAGCGATCTCAGCCAACCGGACCTCATAGCCGCCGTGGAGAAGATGGTGCCTAGCGCGCGCCTAGCGCCAGCGGCCGAAGGGTTTCGCCGATCACGGGCAATAAAGCTCGTGGGTGAACTCGATATGTTGCGATATGTTTCCCAGCTCACGGACAAGGCGGTCGAGCGCGCTGCCGGCCTGATCCGGCCTGGTGTCAACGAGTTGGAGATCGCCGCTGAAATCACGCAGACGATCACGGTTGGCGCCGGCATTTGTCGTTTCGTCGTCGTGACATCAGGAGAGCGCTCCTCGCGCGTTGATGCTTATGCCCGAAATCGTCTCTTGCAGGAAGGAGATCTCGTCCGGATGGATATCGGAGCGAGCGTGAACGGATATTGTTCCGACATGGCGCGTACTTATGGCGTCGGAGATCCCGGGCCGCTTGCAAGGGACCGTTACAATGCACTCCTGCGGGGAGAGAATCGTGAGCTGGAATCAATCCGTCCGGGAATTCCTGCTGGCACGGTTTTTGAGGCGGCGATGAACGAGGTGAGATCCGGAGCATTGCCCGATTATCAGCGCAGCCACTGCGGTCACGGCATCGGCTTGCAGGCACATGAATTTCCGCTTATCGGGCCGAGCAGTGAGACGCTTCTGGAAAGTGGAATGGTGCTCTGCGTCGAAACCCCCTATTACGAGATTGGATGGGGAGGAATGATGGTCGAAGACACGGCAATCGTAAATGATACAGGTTATGAGCTACTGACGAATGCCTCGCGGGAGCTCTTTCAGCCGACATAAGCAGGGCAATCGAACCGGATCGGACATCATCATGCGCGAGCGGAAATCGAGCGAGAGGCAGTCTCTCGAGCGAGAGTTAAAACTCCTGAAAGCGGTAGATCAGGCGAAAAAGCCGATTGGCACGCGAGAACTTGCTCGCCTTCTCGATCTTAGCTCAGCCATTGCACAAAGGCTGGTGAACACCCTGACCGAACGGCATTATCTGCAGCGAGATCCTGACACAAAAAGGTACATGATCGGCTACCAGACATTGACTTTCGGCGAGTTTCTGGTGTCGACAGCCTTTTGGTCCATGACCGTAAGGAACGTTAGCAGCGATAGCGACCCCACGATGAGGCTGTTGCAGGCGACGAGGGCCGAGCGCGTCCTTAAGCATCAAAGATGGTTACAGGAGATGAGATAATGCACTTGCAGCCAATCGGACTTGGCATTGTCACGCCGTCCGGCAATTCTGTTCTCGAGCGGGACTATCCCCGCCTCGCGCTTTCCGAGGTGGGCTTCCATTTCACTCGCGTGTTCAATTCGGAAGATACGGCTGAGCAACTGTCCAGCATGAAAGCACAGGCTGCCGACGCCGCGCGGCTGCTTGGCCATGTCCGCTACATGAAGGC
>NZ_RZSL01000391.1:0-5899 GCF_003997355.1 Mesorhizobium sp. M1E.F.Ca.ET.041.01.1.1
CTCCTGGGCCAACATCCGCGACCGCATCGCCATCGGCCATTTCGATGTCGCCCATATGCTGGGACCAATGCCGCTCGCCTGCAGCCTCGGCCTCACGCCGCTCGCCTCCGAGACCATAGTGCCCTTCTCGCTCGGGCTCGGCGGCAACTGCGTCACGGTTTCCAATGCGGTATGGGAAGGCATGGCGGCGCACGGCGTCGTGCCGGACCTCGATCCGGCACGTGCCGGCGCAGCGCTCGGTGCGCTGATCCGCGAACGGGCAGCCGCCGGCCGCGAGCCGCTGCGTTTCGCCGTCGTGCATCCGCATTCGGGGCACAATTACGAGCTGCGTTATTGGCTCGCCGCCTGCGGCATCGATCCCGACCGCGATATCGAGATCGTCATCGTGCCGCCGCCCTTCATGACCGACGCCTTGGCCGCCGGCCGCATCGATGGCTATTGCGTCGGCGAGCCGTGGAACAGCGCCGCCGTCGCAGCCGGCATCGGCCGCATCGTCACCGTCAAGGCGCTGCTGTGGCGCAACAGCCCGGAAAAGGTGGTCGGCGCGCGCAGGTCATGGGCCGAGGAAAACCCGGAAACGCTGGCGGCGCTGCTGAGGGCGCTGCATCATTCCGCTCGCTGGTGCCAGGCCCCGGCAAACCGAAGCGAGCTGGCGGCGCTGATGGCCAGGCCCGACTTCCTCGGGCAGCCCGAGGCAATCCAGATGCCGATCCTCACCGGACAGCTTCAACTGGGCGCAGGCGAGGCTCGGAACGTCGAGGATTTCTTCCTGCCCTTCGACAAGGCGGCGAACTTTCCCTGGAAGAGCCACGCGCTCTGGTTCTACACGCAGATGGTGCGCTGGGGCCAACTGGCGCACACGCCGCAAAACCTTGCGATCGCCCGCGACTGCTACCGGCCCGACCTCTACCGCTCGGCGCTGAAACCGCTCGGCGTGGCCCTGCCCGGCGCCAATGCCAAGGTCGAGGGCGCGCTGAAGGTCGCGACGCCAGTCGGTTCGGCGGGGGCGAGCCTTGTCCTTGGCCCGGACGGATTTTTCGACGGCCAGATCTTCGATCCCGACCGGATCGATGCCTACATTGCCGGCCAGAAACGCGCCTGATTATTTTCGCGCCACTCTTGTGCACTGCACAATAATTGTGCGCGCGCTTGCGCTAATGGGCAATCTTTGGCCTGCTCGCTTAGTGGTCCGGCGCGCTGCCAACTATAGCATATAATTGATTTCATTTGTATTTTTGGCACAGTCTGGAAACTGGCATGGTTCCTGCTTTGTAATAGACAGACTCTTCGCAGGGTCACGGAACAGGCGTCCAATGGCGGGCGCCACAGGCAAAGCTGCCGCTCAGGTCAACACGCGATCCCGGATGTAAGGACGCGCGCGACCTGGCCGGCGGCTTTTTTGTTTTTGACCGAACACGCAATCGACGGCGCCGGTCTCAAGCGGCGCCCAACCGGAGATGACGATGACGAAACGGATCGGAACTGGAACGACGCCGAAGGACCTGACCCGGCGCGACTTCCTTGCCAGAAGCGCGCTCACTGCTGGGCTGTTCGTGGCGGCGCGCAAGCTCTTGCCCTCGGGCGCTTATGCCGCCGCGGCCGCTCCCGAGGTGACCGGCGCCAAGCTCGGCTTCATCGCGCTGACCGACGCTGCACCGCTGATGATCGCCAAGGAGAAGGGACTGTTCGCCAAATACGGCATGCCCGATGTCGAGGTGCTGAAGCAGGCCTCCTGGGGCGCTACGCGCGATAATCTTGTGCTTGGCGGCGAAGCCAACGGCATCGACGGCGCCCACATCCTGACGCCGATGCCCTACCTCATGCACACCGGCAAGGTGACCCAGAACAACCAGCCGCTGCCGATGGGGATCGTCGCGCGGCTGAACTACGACTGCCAGGGCATTTCCGTTGCTCAGGAATACGCCGCCACCGGTGTCGGCCTCGACGCGTCCAAACTGAAGGAGGCCTTCGCCGCCAAGAAGGCCGCCGGCAAGGAAGTGAAGGCGGCCATGACCTTCCCGGGCGGCACGCACGACCTCTGGCTGCGCTACTGGCTGGCCGCCGGCGGCATCGATCCCGACAAGGATGTCTCCACCATCGTCGTTCCGCCGCCGCAGATGGTGGCCAACATGAAGGTCGGCAACATGGACGTGTTCTGCGTCGGCGAGCCGTGGAACGAACAGCTTGTTCACCAGGGCATCGGCTTCACCGCCGCCACCACCGGCGAGTTGTGGAAGGGCCATCCGGAAAAGGCGCTCGGCCTGCGCGCCGCCTTCATCGACAAATACCCCAACGCCACCAAGGCAATCCTGATGGCCGTCATGGAAGCCCAGCAATGGTGCGAGGCCATGGAGAACAAGGAGGAGATGGCCTCGATCATCGGCAAGCGGCAATGGATGAACGTGCCCGTTGCTGACATCATCGGCCGCCTCAAGGGCGACATCAACTACGGCAACGACCGCGTCGCCAAGGGCACCGACCTCTACATGAAGTTCTGGAAGGGTGGGGTCTCCTATCCCTTCAAGAGCCATGATGCCTGGTTCCTCACCGAGAACATCCGCTGGGGCAAGTTGGCGCCGACCACCGACATCAAGGCGCTGGTCGACCAGGTCAACCGTGAGGATCTCTGGCGCGAGGCGGCGAAGGATCTGGGCGTCGCGGCAGGCGACATCCCTCAATCGCCCTCGCGCGGCGTCGAGACCTTCTTCGACGGCAAGACCTTCGATCCGGCCAATCCGTCCGCCTATCTCGACAGCCTGAAGATCAAGGCATCGGCTTAAGCGCAAACGGCGCATTGCGCCGTTTGTCGCAGCGCAACCCAAGCGCAACGGCGCTCGCGCCGTTGTCGCTCCACCGGACTGCCCCACGGAGATTTTCCACGACATGTCCATCCAAACCGTCGAGGACACCAAGGTGAAGGCATTTCCTGCGAAGCCCGCCGAGGTGATTGCCTTCACCGCAAAAGCGCGGCGCCGCATCGACCTCACGGCCATTGTCGGCCGGCTGGCGACGGCACTGGTACCGCCGGCCGTCGTCATCCTCGTCCTGCTCGTCGTCTGGCAGGTGGCCTGCTCTTCGCCGACGGCCAGCCTGCCGCCGCCGAGCCAGGTGTGGAACGAGGCTTACGACCTGATCGCCCATCCGTTCTTCGACAATGGCCCGCAGGACATAGGCCTCGCCTGGCGAGTGCTGATCTCGCTGCAGCGCGTCGCCATCGGCTTCGGCATGGCGGCGGTGGTTGGCGTTGCGCTGGGCGCCCTGGTCGGTCAGTCTGTCTGGGCGATGCGCGGTCTCGATCCGGTCTTCCAGATCCTGCGCACCGTACCACCGCTCGCCTGGCTGCCGCTGTCTCTCGCCGCCTTTCGCGACTCCAACCCGTCGGCGCTGTTCGTGATCTTCATCACCTCGATCTGGCCGGTGATCATCAACACCGCCGTCGGCGTCCGCAACATCCCGGAGGACTACCGCAACGTCGCCCGCATCCTGCGGCTCAACCAGCTCGAGTTCTTCTTCAAGATCATGGTGCCGGCCGCCGCGCCCTACATCTTCACGGGCCTCAGGATCGGCATCGGGCTCTCCTGGCTCGCCATCGTCGCCGCCGAGATGCTTACCGGCGGCGTCGGCATCGGCTTCTTCATCTGGGACGCGTGGAATTCCTCGCGGCTGCCAGACATCATTGTCGCGCTCGTCTATATCGGCGTCACCGGCTTCTGCCTCGACCGGCTGGTTGCGGCGATCGGCGCCTTCGTCACCCGCGGCACAACGGCAAAGTGAGGACGGCGCCATGACCGCCTATCTGAAGCTCGACCATATCGACAAATCCTTCTCTCGTGGCGGCCAGTTCAGCGAGGTGCTGAAGGATATCAGGCTCACCATCGATGCTGGCGAGTTCGTCTCCATCATTGGCCATTCCGGCTGCGGCAAGTCGACCTTGCTCAACCTGATCGCCGGGCTGACCAAGGTTTCCAAGGGCGCCGTGCTGCTCGAGAACAGGGAGGTCGACAGCCCCGGACCGGAGCGCGCCGTGGTTTTCCAGAACCACTCGCTGCTGCCCTGGCTTACCGTCTACGAGAACATCAACCTCGCCGTGTCCAAGGTCTTCGGCCAGACAAAAAGCCGGGCCGAGCGGCATGACTGGATCATGCGCAACCTCGACCTCGTCCAGATGGCGCATGCCAGGGACAAGCGCCCGGCCGAGATATCGGGCGGCATGAAGCAACGCGTCGGCATTGCGCGCGCCCTCGCAATGGAGCCGAAGATCCTTCTGCTCGACGAGCCCTTCGGCGCGCTCGACGCGCTGACCCGCGCCCATCTCCAGGATGCGGTGATGGACATCCACGCCAGGCTGGGCTCGACCATGATCATGATCACCCATGATGTCGACGAGGCGGTGCTTCTGTCCGACCGCATCGTGATGATGACCAACGGCCCGGCGGCCACCATCGGCGAGGTGCTTCCGGTGCCGCTCGCCCGGCCGCGCCGACGCATCGAGCTTGCCTCCGACAGCACCTTCCTGCGCTGCCGCGAGGCGGTGCTGAAGTTCCTCTATGAACGCCACCGCTTCGTCGAAGTGGCGGAGTAAGGCCATGACCGAAAAGCGCACCGCATTGACAATAGGCAATCTACCGCATTGCACAAATATTATGCTGCCCTGCAAGGCATTCTGACTAATCTTTGATCCGCTGCCGGGCTTGGTCAAAAGTCGCACGACAACGTCTTCGTTTTGATTTCATTAGATAATTTAGAGCGCTGTCGAATTGGCACGCTTCCTGCTTTTGAGAATGCAGGCCCGCAAGGGCCAAGAGACACAGGCGTCCAATGGTGGGCGCCACAGGCAAAGCTGCCGCTCAGGTCGACACGCGATCCCGGATGTACGGACGCAAGACCTGGACGGCAGCTTTTTTGTTTTGGACCGAACACGAAAAACGACGGCGCCGATCCCAGGCGGCGCCAGGCGGAGACGAAGATGACGAAACGGATCGGAACTGCGACAACCCTCAAGGATTTCACGCGCCGCGATTTTATCGCCAGCAGCGTCCTGACGGCGGTGCTGTTCACCGCGGCGCTCCTGCTGTTCCCGGCCAATCACGAAACCGAGGGCAAGAGTCCGCAAGTGACCGCGCAAGTCCCGGTCTCGCCGCGCTGACCGATGCCGCGCCTCTGACCAACACAACGCGCGGTGCCTCCCACGCCGCAAACCGGAGCCCAAGATGACCGCAAATCTCCCAGCCGCGCCAAGCCAGGACAGTGCTCCCCGGCAGGCGCTCGTCATGTCCACCATCGCCTTCACCGTCTGCTTCGCGGTGTGGACGATCTTTTCCATCATCGGCGTGCGCATAAAGCAGGAGCTCGGCCTGAACGAGACCGAGTTCGGCCTGCTGGTCGGCACGCCGATCCTCACCGGCTCGCTCGTGCGCATCGTGCTCGGCGTCTGGACCGACCGCTACGGCGGACGTCTGGTCTACACCATGACCATGCTCGCCGCGGCGGTCGCGACCTTCCTGCTCAGCTTTGCGCACACCTATGAGCAGATGCTGATCGCGGCCCTCGGCGTCGGGCTCGCGGGCGGCTCCTTCGCCGTCGGCGTCGCCTATGTCTCGCGCTTCTTCCCGGCCGGCAAACAAGGCACCGCGCTCGGCATCTTCGGTGTCGGCAATGTCGGCGCCGCGGTCACCAAGTTCCTGGCGCCGTTCGTGCTCCTTTCCTGGGGCTGGCAGTCGGTCGCGCTGATCTGGGCGGCCGCGTTGGTCATCATGGCCGTCGCGTTCTGGTTAACCACCAGCGACGATCCGGTCATCCGCGAGCGCCGCGCCGGCAAGGCAGCGCCCGCGAGAAGCTTCTGGCAGGAATTCGCGCCGCTCAAGAACCTGCAGGTCTGGCGCTTCGCCTTCTACTACTT
>NZ_RZSL01000392.1:0-5874 GCF_003997355.1 Mesorhizobium sp. M1E.F.Ca.ET.041.01.1.1
ACGAGGGAATCATTCTCGGCACCCGCAGGCATGGCGAAACCAGCGCCATCCTCGAGGTGATGACGCGCGCGCATGGCCGGCATCTCGGTCTCGTGCGCGGCGGCCGCTCGCGCAAGCAGCAGCCGGTGCTGCAACCCGGCAACCGCGTCGACCTTCTGTGGCGGGCGCGGCTCGACGAGCATTTGGGCATCTTCCAGGCCGAGGCGATCGAGATGAACGCCGCCCGGCTGATGGACAGCGCGGTCGCCGTCTACGGCCTGCAGACCATGGCCGCGCATCTCAGGCTTCTGCCGGAGCGCGACGCCCATGGCGGCCTCTACGAGGCGCTTGCCGTGATGATCTCTCATCTCGACGATGCCGATGCCGCGGGCGAGCTGGTGGCGCGCTTCGAATTGCTGATCCTCGATGAGCTCGGCTTCGGCCTCGATCTCAGCCAATGCGCGGCGACCGGCACGCGGCAGGACCTCGCCTATGTCTCGCCGAAATCCGGACGCGCCGTCTCGCGCGCCGCCGGCGAGCCCTGGCGCGACAAGATGCTGGCGCTGCCCGCCTTCCTGCTGCGCGGCTCAGGCCTGCGCGCCGACGCGGCCGCGTTGGAGGACGCCTTCCGGCTGACCGGCTTCTTCTTCACCCGACATGTCTACGAGCCGCGCGGCCTCGAGCCGCCAGACGCTCGCACCGGCTTTCTCGCGGCCTTGCGGCGGCATCAGGCGGCGATCAAAGCGATCGAAAACGTCGCACAGTAAGGCAGCGCCTATCTGGCTTCCCGCCGTTCCAGAAAATCGTCGAGGATGGCGCGCTGGCCTTTCAGGATCTTGAGGCCGGCTTCGGGAAGTGAAAACCAGCCGGCTTTGTCCACTTCGGGGAATTCCTTCTTGGCGCCGGACCTTGGCGGCCATTCCATCGTGAACGTATTGCTCCTGACGGCGTCCACATTGATGTCCGCTTCGACGCTCCAGGCGATCACGATCTTGCCGCTCGGCTGCCTGTAGCGGCCGACGGGTTGGAAGTCGCCGTCGATGGCGACGCCGAGCTCCTCCTCGGTCTCGCGCCGGGCGGCCGCGAGCTCATCCTCGCCATCGTCGATGAGCCCCTTCGGGATCGACCACGCGCCTTCATCCTTTTTTGCCCAGAACGGTCCGCCGGGATGGACCAGCAGGAATTCGAACACACCGCCGGTTCGCCTGTAGATCAGCAGCCCGGCGCTTCGCTGCGGCATCGGTCGTCCTCATGGCTATTCCCCCGAAGACCCTAGAATAGCACGAGTATTTCGCGGCAGGTGGCAGGTAATCTCGCCGCCCGAGTCCGGCCGTTCGACGTGTGCCATTGGATAAAGCCCCAAGTTGCTGGCAATCGGCGCCGAAACATGCTCGACCTTGCAGGCCGGCAAGGCGCTGATTTCAATAGCCGTCCCATTGCCGCATTTGTCGGCCACGACTGGCACGGTTTTGAGGGGAGCCGCCATGGATTTTTTCAGCCTGATAGCCATTGCCGCTGTCATCGCCTTATTCGTCATCGTTTCGCGCCAGCAAACCCGCATCGGCCTGATCGAGCGCGAGCTTGGCGCGCTGCGCAGCCTGGTGCTTTCGGGTATCCCGCAGCCCGCGCCGAAAACGGGCGGGGCGGCGGAAGGCGCGCCGGGTGAAGCGCCGGCCGCAGCCGCCGTGGTTGCCGTGCCGAAGGCAAATGAAGCCGTCCCGGCTGAAGCCGCTGCCGCGGCGCCCGATGCTCCTAAAGCCGAGGCGTCCGAAGCGGGCGAGGGGACACCGTCCGAGCCCGCCACGCCAGCCGAAGTGGCGCAACCTGCCGCGCCGGCCGAGGCGGCTGCGCCCGCAATGGCCGCGCGCCAGACCGATGTCGAGACGGCGCTCGGCACGCGCTGGGCGGTCTGGGTCGGAGGCATCGCCCTGGCGCTGGGTGGGCTGTTCCTGATCCGCTACACCATCGAGGCCGGCATTTTCGGCCCCGGCGTGCGCCTCGCCATGGCCGGCATCCTCGGCCTGGTGCTGGTCGCCGGCGCCGAGTTCATCCGCCGCACCGGCTTCAGGGTGCCGGTGCAGGGCGCGGCCGGCGCCTATATCCCGGCGATCCTGACGGCGGCCGGCGCCTTCATCCTGTTCGGCACCGTCTATGCCGCGCATGGCATCTATGGCTTCATCGGTCCGGCGCTCGCCTTCACGCTGCTCGGCGCCATCGGCATTGCGACAATCGCGGTATCGCTGGTCCACGGCCTGGCGCTGGCCGGCATCGGCCTTGTCGGCGCCATGGTCACGCCGGCATTCGTCGCCTCCGAGGCGCCCAACCCTTGGGCGCTGTTCGTCTATCTGGCGATCGTGCTTGCCGCGACGGCGGCAATCGCCCGCATCCGCGACTGGAAGGCGCTCGTCGCGGCGGCTTTCGCCGGCTGCGGCATCTGGACCACCCTCTATATGACCGATGCGCCGGAGGTGAACCTTGCCGCCGTGATGTTCATCAGCCTTGCCACGCTCGCCGTGCTCGCCTTCGTCTGGCTCGACCTTTTCTTGATTACTGGCCGCGACGAAGCGGAATCCGGCTTCGACTGGCCGTCGATCGTGCCCGGCTTTTTCATTGCGCTGACCGCGCTCGGCCTGTCGGTCGATCCGGTCTTTGCCAAGGCGGGCGATGCCTTGCACGGCGCGGTGCTGCTCGCGGCCCTTGTCGCGGTGGCGCTCTACCGCCCCCGCGCACTGCCACTGGTTTTCGCCGCCGGCCTGGCGACGGTGCTGATCTATCTCGGCATCGTCCCGCCCGCCACCATCGGCGCCGATGCGCTGGATGTCGGCCTGGGCGCCGAACCGCTGGCGGCATCCGATGCGCTGACCTTCCGCATCGGCGTCGCGCTCGCCATCGTCTTCATTGCCGCCGGCTTCTGGGCCGCGCGCCGCTTCGCCGCCGCGGCACCCGTCCACGCGGCGTCCTGGGCGGCATGGGGCGTGATCGCGCCGCTGGTCGTGCTGACCGCGCTCTGGCTCACCTTCGGCGATATCGACCGCGACTTCGGCTACGCGCTGCCGGCGCTGCTTCTGGTGTTGATCTTTGCCGCTGGCGGCGAGTGGATCGCGCGTGGCGAGGAACCGCCGCTCGGCGGTGGACCCGCTGTCTCCTTCGCGCTCGCCGGGGCCGGCGTTGCCGCTCTGCTGATGCTGCACATGGCCTTCGGCTCCGGCTGGACCACGGTGCTGCTCGGCGCCGCCGCCGTCGTGCCGGCCTTGGCGACGCGCTGGCGCTCCTATCCGGTGCTGGGCTGGATCGCGGTTGGTACCGCGGTCGCCGTGCTCGGCCGCGTCGCCTTCGACCCGACCATCGTCGGCGCGGCGGCGCTGTCGAGGACGCCTGTCGTCAACTGGCTGCTGCTTGGCTATGGCGTGCCGGCGCTCGCCTTCGGCTTCACCGCCTGGCAACTGGCGCGCACCACCAACGGACGGCCGCGCCTTGTCATGGAGGCGGCCTCGGCCCTGTTCGCGCTGCTCACCGTTGCGATGCTGGTGCGCCACGCCATGCATGGCGGCGTCATCGACACCGGCCCCGTCACCCTTGCCGAACAGGCGATCTACACGCTGATCGCGCTCGGCGCCGGATCGATCCTCGTCGCCATCGACATGCGTTCGCCGAGCTCGGTGCTGCGCTATGGCTCGATGGCCGCCGGCGTGGTTTCGGCGGGCTTGATCGTCATCCAGCATTTCGCGGTGCTGAACCCGCTGGTGACGGATGAATCGACCGGCACCATTCCGTTCTTCAACCTGTTGTTCCTCGCCTATCTGCTGCCGGCGATCGCCGCGGGTGGGCTGGCGCTCTATGTCCGCGACAAGCGCCCAAGATGGTACGCGGCGATGCTGGCGCTGTTCGCTTCGTTGCTTGCCTTCGCTTATGCGACGCTGTCGGTGCGGCGGCTCTTCAAGGGCGAGTTCATCGGCTTGTGGAGCGGCCTTGGCCAGCTCGAGACCTACACCTATTCGGCGCTCTGGCTGGTCATCGGCGTGGCGCTGCTCACCGCCGGCGTCTGGCTGAGGTCGCAGCTGCTGCGCATTGCCTCGGCGGTGCTGATCGCGGTCGCGGTGGTGAAAGTCTTCCTCTTCGACATGTCGGAGCTGGAAGGCGTGCTGCGCGCGCTCTCCTTCATCGGGCTGGGCGCGGTGCTGATCGGCATCGGGCTGTTCTACCAGCGGCTTTTGACGCGGGCGGCGAGAGAGGGTGACAACCCCGCTATTTTCTAACTACGCCGCGCAGACGGCGCTGTCCGGCCGCGCCTTTGATGAGGCCCGCGATCTTGCGGACAAATGCCGGGCTGAAGGAACCGATCGGCTTTGTTGTGACCAGATCATAAGCTTCGTCCATCCGGACGCGGTTGTACTCATCGAGGATCAGCCATGACGGAAAGTCGAGGCCGCCCCTGCGGCACTCGATCTCACTGATGGCGATATGCGTACGGGACCGGTGGGGCTTTTGCGAGGTGAGCGGGAACAGGAATAGCGCCGCAGGCGTGGTCGGCGTTCTGACCACAATGCAGACCGGTCGCGCTTTGCGGCCGGATTCTTCGCCGGCGTCAGCCTGTCGCGCCCATAAATAGTAGTATTGAACCAGATCGCCGGGCTTAAGCATCCGGCTTGTCGCCGGTTATGATGGACTCCAACCCCGACATGAGTTCATCGTGGACCTCGTCCGGCGCATTCTCGAGCGTGTAAGCGGCGGCATGGGACGAGCCGACGAGTTGCCGGTATTGGGTGGCTGACAGGATGATCAGCTTTTCTTTGCCACGTTTTGTGAGAGCGACCGGCTCGATCATCGCCGTCTCCAGGATTTCGCCGGATGCGCGGTTCATATCCGAAAAGGTGAATTGCTTCATTGGTCGTCACCTCATACGTAATTTACCTATTATACCTATCTTACGTAATTAGACAAACAAAAGCATCGCCATTTGGACCGGGAATAAACCGGCATCCGTTGGCGTTGTTAAGGTGCTTGGGTACCGGAGCGGGTGGTCCGCTTCGCGCTGGCTGCTTGCGCCGCGCCGGAAAGGCGCGTTCAATCGGATGGAAAACGACCTCGAAACAAGCGGTCATGGACGACAAGAAGGCAGCGATCCTGAGCGAGATACCGCGTCTGCGGCGCTATGCGCGCTCGCTGCTGCGCGATCGCGATTCCGCCGACGATCTCGTCCAGGACTGCCTGGAGCGGGCGCTTGTGCGGCTCGACAACTGGCAGACTGGAGAAAGCCCCCGGAGGTGGCTGTTTACGATCATGCATCATCTGTTCATCGACCAGATGCGCAAGGTTAACCGGCGTGGCGAGTCGGCGATGTTGCCGCTCGAAGCCGGCGAAGCCCAGGCTGCGCCCGCCGATCAGGTCGAAAGCATCGCCTCGCGCGAGATCATGGATGCCCTGCAGGCGATCAGCCCCGATCGCCGCGCGGCATTGGTGATGGTCGCCATCGAAGGCTTTTCCTATGCCGAGGCCGCCAACATCCTCGGCGTGCCGGCCGGCACACTGATGTCGCGCATCGCGCGCGGCCGCGAGGAACTGCGCGGCCTGCTGGACGACTCTTCGCGCCGCCGCTCGATAAGGATTGTCGAGCGATGACCCGGCGCGATTTCACTGAACGCGATATCCACATGGCCCTCGACGGCGAGCTGCCGGGCGAGGAGCGCATGGCTTATGAAGCCTGGCTCGAAGCCAATCCTGAGATGAAGGCGAAGAGCGCTCGCTACATCGCCGACCGCACGGCGCTGCGCGCCGCCTTGGCTGGCGTCATGGACGAGCCGGTGCCGGCGCGGCTCAAGGCAGCGGTGCTTGGCGAAGCGCCGGCGAAGACGTCTGCATGGCGTTCGCGCTGGTGGCTTTCGGCGGCGGCCGCCG
>NZ_RZSL01000393.1:0-5862 GCF_003997355.1 Mesorhizobium sp. M1E.F.Ca.ET.041.01.1.1
CGCCCAGGTCATGCGTGATGAACATGACGGCCGTTCCCGTGCGCACCTTCAGATCGACGATCAACCGCAGAATCTGCGCCTGGATGGTGACGTCGAGCGCAGTCGTCGGCTCGTCGGCAATCAACAGTTCCGGCGAACAGGCAAGGGCCATGGCGATCATGGCACGCTGGCGCATGCCGCCCGACATTTCATGGGGATAGTTGTTGACCCGACGCTCAGGATCCGCGATGCGGACGAGACGCAGCATCTCTTCGGCTCTCTTCAGGGCCGCCGGACGCGAAGCCCTGGTGTGAATCTCCACCGCCTCTGCGATCTGGCGGCCGACCGTATACACAGGGTTCAGGCTGGTCATCGGCTCCTGGAAGATCATGGCGATCTGATCGCCGCGGATCTTTCGCATCTCGCGGTCGGACAGCTCAAGAAGGTCGCGTCCGTGAAAGCGGACCTCGCCGCTGACCGTCCTGGCGGACAGCTTCGGCAGCAGGCGAAGGATGGAAAGAGCGGTGACGCTCTTCCCGCATCCCGATTCGCCGACGACCCCTAGCGTCTCGCCTTTCTTGACCTGAAAGCTGATGCCACCCAGCGCACGGGTGACCCCTTCTTCGCCGTAAAAGTGTGTCTCAAGGTCTCGGACGTCGAGAAGTATGTCTTCTGCCACGGATTTATGCATTTGCATGTCAGTTGTATGCATCAGCATGTCAGCGCCTCCGCTTCGCGCGGGGATCGAACATATCGCGCAAACCATCCCCGAGCAGGTTGACCGAAAAAACCGTAAACGCAAGACAGATACCGGGAGCGAAGATCGTCATGGGCGCGATGGCGAGATAGAGGCGCGAACTCGCGATCATGTTTCCCCAGCTCGGAATCTCGGGCGGCACGCCGACGCCGAGGAAGCTCAGCCCCGCCTCTGTCAGGATCGCACTGGCGCAGACAGTGGCGCTCTGTACCATGAGCGCTGGAATGGTGCTGGGCAGGATGTGCCGCCACAGCACTTTGGGCAGGCCCGCACCGCCGCAGAGGGCGGCCTCCACATAGGGACGCTCGCGAACACTCAGAACCACCGAACGAACCAGCCGCGCAACGGCTGGCGTTTCGGGTATGGCGATTGCGACGATGAGGATGCCGATGCCGGGACCCGTCAGAGAAATGAGCGCAATCGCCAGCAGAATCGTCGGGATCGACATCAGGCCGTCCATGACTCGCATGACAATATTGTCGAACGTGCGATTGTAGCCGGCCAGGATGCCGATCAGAAGCCCGACAACGGCCGCGCAGATCGCCGACAGCAATCCGACCATGAGGGAGATCCGCGCACCGAAGATCGTTCGCGCGAACACATCCCGGCCCAGATTGTCGCTTCCGAACCACATTTCGGCGGAAGGCGGCCGGAGGCGCTTGAACGGATCCATGTTCCCCGGATCGCCGGCGTAAAGCGGGGCCGCGAGCGCCAGAATGATCAGGAGCGCTAACAGGCCGCCGCCGACCAGGACTAGCGGGTGTCGCCTCGCCAGACGGGGAACATCGGACAGCTGCAGCCGACCCATCGGCCCGGCTTCAACTGGCGCGGAGAGGAGGGTCATATTAGTACCGGATGCGCGGGTCGATCAGCGTATAGGCAAGATCGACGGTTAGGTTGATAAGGACGTACAGACCCGAAGTCAGGATGAGCACACCTTGAATTATCGGGTAGTCGCGATTGTTGATCGCATCCACGACCAGACGACCGATGCCTGGGATGTTGAACACCGTTTCCGTGAGAACAACCCCGCCGATCAGATAGGCGAAGCTTACGCCGATCACCGTCAGGATCGGGACGCCTGCATTCTTCAGAGCGTGGTGGAAAAGCATGGCATAGGACGAAGCCCCCTTGGCAGCGGCCGTTCGCATATAGTCTTCCGACAGGACCTCTAGCATGCTTGCACGCGTGACCCGGGCGATGAACGCAATGAAGCCCAGGCCCAATGCCACGGTGGGCAGGATGAGATGCACAAACCAGGGCCCAAGGCCACCGCCGATCGGCAGATAGCCCTGAACCGGCAGCCAGTGCGTTCGGATGGCGAAAAAATATATGAGGAAATAGCCGATGACAAATACCGGGACGGAATAACCAAATGCCGAAAAGGCCGTGAGGAGCCGGTCGACGAGACCGCTAGTTCGCCACGCGGCAAGGATACCGAAAGAGACCCCGACCGTCACCGAAAGGATCATCGTCAGGATCGACAGGGAAAGGGTAGGCTCAAGCCGCTGCGAGATGAGTTCGAGAACAGGTAGCCCAGAAAAGATTGAGATCCCGAAATCGCCCCTAAGCATGCCTCCTAGCCAACGAAAGAACTGAACTGGCATAGGATCCAACCCCATCTGATGGCGAATCCCGGCGATCACCTCCGCCGTGGCCGACTTCCCGGCGATCATGGCCGCCGGATCGCCCGGCGCCAGCCTGAGAAGCAGGAAGACGAAGATCCCGACCATCGCCATCACGGCGATGGTCGAAACGATCCTGCGAAAAATATAAGCCGCCATCAGGCCGAGACTTTCTGAATATTCCACATGGGCCAATAAGCCGACCGAAAATGAACCAGGCCAGTCAGAGATTTTCGGCGAGCGATTGGCTCAAAATACTGACCCAACATCAGAGTGCCAACGAAGTCCCAAGCGAGGTGCTGCATCTCGCGGGCCAACGCCTTGCGCTCCTCGAGTGTTTCGACTTTTAACCATCTGGCCCGGAGACCCTCGTATTGATCGTTCTTCGGCCAGCCATAATAAGCGTCTGCACCATTTGCGCGGAACAAAGGCACACCGATCGGATTATCGAGTTCGGCATCGGTCCAATCGCTTATATAGATGTTCCAGCCGCCGTCCTCAATCGGCCCCTTGTTTGCACGGCGTTTACTAACTCCGCCCCAGTCACTCGGCGCAAGCTCAGCATTGACCCCATTCTTCCGCAGGATGAATGCGAGATATTCTGCAGCCTTACTGACTGTCGGCCAATCCGTGGGTTGGAGAATAACGACTTTCTCGCCACTATATCCGGCTTCCTGAAAAAGTTTCTTGGCCTTTTCCGGGTCGCCTCCCTTCTTGTACCATCCCGTATTCTCGTCGTTGGAATACGCGGTACTGTTTCCAAATATCGATTTGACAGGGCGGAAGTATTTCGGATCGAAGCCGGCGGCCTGCATAATAGCCTCCTGATCAATTAGGTGAAGCATCGCCTGGCGCGCCTTGACGTTGTCAAACGGCGGCTGCAGAAAATTCATGCGCACGTGCATGTCTCTGCCCGACTCGTTCACGTTTTCCAACGCGAGGTTGGCATCGCTTTCGATCAGTGGATAAAGATCGGATGGCGGTGTTGCAACGAAATCGACCTCTCCCGCTTGGAGCGCCGCAACGGAAGTCTGTTGATCCGCAATAACTAGCGAGACCACTCGATCGACCTTGACGACCTTTCCGCCGGCGTACCCGTCTGCTGGTTCCTGACGGGATATATATTGTTCATTTCGGTCGTAAGTGAAGCTTACGCCTGGCTTGGCTAAAGCGTTATTGAACTTGAATGGCCCGGATCCAATGTTCGCAATGACTTGCTCCGCGGCAGGGCGGCTCGCGTCTTTCTCGCGCATGATGGCTAGATAATACCCACCGGAGGACGCGAGCAAAGTTATGAGAAGCGGCAACGGTTCGTTGAGCGTGATCGTGAAGGTCTTCTCGTCTTTTTTCGAGATATCCTTGGCCCTTGCCATGATCAGTTTTCCACCTGAATCCACCTGGCTCCAGCGTCGTATCGAGGCCACACAGTCCGCCGCGGTGACTGGGCTGCCGTCGTGGAAGGTCAGGCCCTCACGGAGTTGGAATGTGTAGGTCTTCTTGTCCTCGGAGAGGCCCCATTTCCCCACCATCTGCGGTTGCGGAATACCTTTGGAATCGAGTGCCAAAAGCGTGTCGTAAATCTGATAAGCATGATATGCGCCCTCTATCGAGAAGATCGGATCGAACACAAAGATGTTAGGAGCAACCCAGCGCACGGTCCGAACGTCATTCGGTGTCTGCGCCCGAAGGATTGTCGGCATTGATACCGCCGTTCCGGCGGCCAAACCTGCTTTGATAATTTCGCGTCTAGTGATTGTCATGCTCCGTTCCTCTCTTTTTCGTTTTTTAAGGATTAATTCCCAGTCGCTCATACACTCTTATCGGAGCGCCGGCAGAATGTTGCCTGGCGGTGATTTTGGGACTGGCAATATCGTGTTCGGGCCAGAAGTGCGCTTTCCGGAACTCGAATTGATGTTTTCTATAGTAGCCAACGCCAGGCGTATTCACGAGCACCGGCGTAGCTAGACCAGCGAAGTTCGAAACAAAGTGGAAACCTGATTTAACGACTACGAAATCGAGATCTCCGATAACCACTTTCTGGCTTGTGAAAGCTGCTGGATCAATGGTGTCGGCCGGCTTCGTGGTCAGTAGCACTTGGATGCGGTCATCTACCCTGAGGACGGCCGTTGGTCCCATAGCACTGCGGGCGCCGTTGCCGACGGGACCCTCCACGATAAAATTTCCGTCACTCACGTTTTCAACAAGCCCTGTGACCAATCGAGGCGTGAACCCCGGCGTGTATCCTGCTCCGACAGACAGCGTAACAGTTGCACCTACACCAGCCTCTATCGCCCTGGCCGCTGCGACGGGATCTGTGATAGGTACTGCACCGCGCAGTCCCGGATAGCCATCGAGCGCTGCGGAAAGCAAAATCGTGCCGTCTCCCGGGGCGCCCGCCGCGACCCGATCGCCCATATCGCCGATCGCGAATGGCCGTTCATCCGGCGAACTCCGCACACGCTCAAAGGCCTCGTCAACCGTCAAAAGGTCGTCCTTGAAACGCTCGCGTTCCACCCAGAAGCGTGTCGCAAGGTCTACAGCGATGGAAGATGTGTCGGCGCTTGGGCCATTGCTCAGGATGGTGACAACCTGGCCGATTTCGTCATCATCGGTAAAGCGGAACACGTTGTAGATCGAGATATCCTTAATCGATGGATGCAGAGCCGCGTATTCGCGTGCTTTTGCATGGATTTCGGCCAGCGGCCCGGAGCCGGTTTCACCGGCACCCGGCAGGATCATAGGCACCCGCGCCGAAACCGTGACCGGCTTTAGACGCCCCTCAAGTTGCTCGATCAGCAGTTCCGCAACTTTATGGCCGCATTCGACTAAGTCCGAGTGAGGGTTTTCCTTGCAGGCAATACAAATATCGGTGTTGTCGAGCATGTGGGGTGTAATATGGCCATGCAGATCAAGACCGACACCAATCGGCACAGTGGGGCCAACGAGATGGCGAAGCGCTTGAAGAAGATCGCCTTCGGCATCGGGCATTTCCGTGGTTCCCATGGCGCCGTGCAGGTCCAAACCAATTGCATCAGGCCTGATGCGCCGAACCGCATCCAAAAGTTCCTCGCGCATACGCAAGTAGAAATCATGATCGACAAGGCCGCTAGCGCCCCCGCTCGCCGAAAAGACTGGTTCAATTGTCACGCCCGCCTTGACAAGCGTTTCAGTGAGTCCCTTCAGCACGCCGGTTGGCGATCTTAGGATATCCTGACCACGTTCCACCACGAAGAGCTCCTCGTCGGCAGGCCTTGGGTTCAGTCTATTGGATTCCTGGCTGAAGTCGGCAACGAGAATGCGATAAGCCTTTGAGATTTCTGGCACTCGATCGATCCCCTCTTTGTAAGTCGCCGCCTATTCCGTTGGTAGAACGCAGCAAACCGGCAGTGAATTCTTACAGCACGCGCCGTTAGCTGAAACTACCGGTCAGTGCCTCTTTGGCAGCCTCAAATTTCTGTCTCTCGTCGGGTTCGACGTTTCATAGATGCACTGCTCATGCAC
>NZ_RZSL01000394.1:0-5841 GCF_003997355.1 Mesorhizobium sp. M1E.F.Ca.ET.041.01.1.1
CGGCTGCTGGCCGAAAAGGTTGCGACCGGCCTCAACGTCATCGGCGTGCCCACATCCGAGCGTACCGCGGCACTGTGCCGCGAGCTCGGCGTGCCGCTGTCGACGCTGGAGCAAACGCCAGAGCTCGACCTCACCATCGACGGCGCCGACGAGATCGATCCGGCGCTGACGCTGATCAAGGGCGGCGGCGGCGCGCTCCTGCGCGAAAAGATCGTCGCCGCGGCATCCGATCGCATGATCGTGATTGCCGACCGGTCCAAGATGGTCGAGACCCTCGGCCGGTTTCCGCTGCCAATCGAAGTCAACAAGTTCGGCCTGCGCGCCACCGAGATCGCCGTCGGCGCGGCTGCGGCGGACCTCGGCCTTGCCGGTCCGGTGACATTGAGGATGACGGGGAGCCAGCCATTTGTTACAGACGGCGGCCACTTTATCCTCGATGCATCTTTTGGCCGCATTCCGGATACAAGAGCGCTTTCGAACGCTCTCTTCGCCATTCCGGGCGTTGTCGAGCACGGTCTATTCATCGGGCTGGCGTCAACGGCCATCATCGCCGGCGGCGACGGTATCCAAACCGTCCATGCCGCCCGAAAACCAGGGAGTTCTATCGACCATGATGTTGCATAAACGGGTTCGCCGTCTTTCGACGCTTCTGGCGGCCTCAGCCGTTCTCGCGCTGTCCTCGCCGGCGTTTTCGCAGGATATCAGCGAATCGCATCTCAAGGCCGCGCGGGCCGCAGTTGTGGCTATCCATGCCACGGACCCGTTCGACAATATCCTGCCGCAGGCGGCGGCGGCGCTTGAGAACCAGCTCATCCAGAAGAACCCCGACATGCAGGAACTGATCGGCAAGACCGTCACCGAGAAGGCGATCGGCCTCGCTTCGCGGCGCGCCGATCTCGAGAAAGAGGCGGCGCTCGCCTATGCCAAGGTGTTCTCCGAGAAGGACCTCAACGATATCGCCGCCTTCTACAGCTCGGACGCCGGCAAGAAGCTGCTCGACAGCGGCCCGGCGGTGACGCGCGACCTCGTGAAAGCAGCCGACATCTGGCAGAACGGCGTCGCCCGCGATCTTGCCCAGCAGGTTGGCGAGACGCTGGCCGCCGCCGCGAAAGCAGCGGCCCCGGCCAAGCCCGCGCAGGATGCCACGGCACCCGCCGACGGCTCCGCCCCGGCCGACAACTCGGCTCCTGCCGATGGATCGGCGCCGGCCGACAACTCGCAGAACTGATCCGCACAGCCGCTTCAGCCGGTCACGGCCGCTGGACCAGAAGAGCCCGGGTTTCCCGGGCTTTTCTTTTGGCGCTCGGCAGCCTACCTCTGGCCCATCCTTCTTATGTCACAGGAGCCCATCGCGATGGCCGGCTACGACTATGATCTCTTCGTCATCGGCGGCGGTTCCGGTGGGGTGAGGGCGGCACGCGTGGCGGCATCCCTCGGCAAGCGCGTCGCCATCGCCGAGGAATATCGCTATGGCGGCACCTGCGTCATCCGCGGCTGCGTGCCGAAGAAGCTCTATGTCTATGCCTCGCAATTCCCCGAGCATTTCGCAGACGCTGCCGGCTATGGCTGGACGGTGCCCGAGGCAAGCTTCGACTGGCCGACGCTGGTCGCCAACAAGGACAAGGAGATCGCCCGGCTGGAGGCGATCTACAAGAAGAATGTCGTGGGCGCGGGCGGCGAGGCTTTCCACTCGCGCGCCGTGCTGGTCGATCCGCATTCGGTATATCTGGTTGCCGAGGACCGCACCGTCAGCGCCGACCAGATTCTGATCGCCACCGGCGGCAGGCCGGCGCCGCATCCGGCGCTTTCCGGCCACGAATATTGCATCTTCTCCAACGAGGCATTCGATCTCAAGCAGTTGCCGAAGGCGATCATGATCGAGGGCGGCGGTTACATCGCCGTCGAGTTCGCCAACATTTTCCATGGACTGGGCGTCGACACCACGCTCGTCTACCGTGGTCAGGAGATCCTCAGCCGCTTCGACATGGACCTTCGCCGCTCATTGCACGAGACCATGGAGAAGAAGGGGATCAGGATTCTGTGCCACTCGGTCTCCGAATGGGTGCGCAAGAACCCGCAGGGCAGGCTGGACGTGCTGCTCTCCGGCGGCCAGGCGCTGACGGTCGACCAGGTGATGCTGGCGATCGGCCGTATCCCCAACACCGAGAATATGGGGCTCGAAGGCGTTGGCGTGGAACTTGGCAAGACAGGTGCGATCGTTGTCGACGAATATTCCCGCACCAACATCGACAATATCTGGGCGATCGGCGACGTCACCCACCGCGTGCAGTTGACGCCGGTCGCCATCCACGAGGCGATGTGTTTCATCGAGACCGCCTTCAAGGGCAATCCGACGGCGGTGGATCATGACACGATCCCGACGGCCGTGTTCTCGCAGCCCGAGATCGGCACTGTCGGCCTGTCGGAGGATGAGGCGGTCAAGCGCTTCCCGGACATCGAGATCTATCGCGCGTCCTTCCGCCCAATGCGGCACACGCTGTCCGGCCGCGACGAGAAGATGCTCATGAAGCTCGTGGTCGACGGCGTCACCAGAAAAGTGCTCGGCGCCCATGTTCTGGGACCGGACGCCGGAGAGATGGCGCAGCTTCTCGGCATTCCGCTGAAGGCCGGGCTCACCAAGGACGATTTCGATCGCACCATGGCGGTACATCCGACCGCGGCCGAGGAACTGGTCACCATGTACAAGCCGACCTATCGCGTGAAGAATGGCGAGCGCGTCTAAGGTTCCGTTCCGGGCAATCATGATGGAATCCGCCGCCGGCAATGCCGGCGGCGGGAAGTCTCAAGTTCAAAGCAGCGTGCCGCGCAGGATCACGAGCGCCACCGAGAAGTAGATCACCAGCCCGGTGACATCGACCAGCGTGGCGACGAACGGCGCCGAGGCGCTCGCCGGATCGAAGCCGATGCGCTTCAGCGCGAAGGGCAGCATCGATCCCGAGAGCGAGCCGAAAGTGACGATGCCGATCAGTGCCGCACCCACCGTTGCCGCGATCAGCATCCAGTGCGGGCCGTAATCGTAGAGGCCGAGATATTGCCAGAGCGTGATGCGGTAGATACCGACGATGCCGAGGATCGAGCCGAGCACCAGTCCTGTCGGCAGCTCGCGCAGGGCGACGCGCCACCAGTCGCGCAGGCCGATCTCGCGCAGCGCCAGCGCGCGGATGACCAGCGAGGTCGCCTGCGAGCCGGAATTGCCGCCGGAGCTCATGATCAGCGGGATGAAGAGCGTCAGCACGATCGCCTTCTCCAGCTCCCCCTCGTAGCTCTGCATGGCGTTGGCAGTCAGCATCTCGCTGAGGAACAGCGCGCAAAGCCAGCCGGCGCGCTTCTGGATCATCGCAAGGAAGCTCATCTTCATGTAGGGCTCGTCCAGCGCCTCCATGCCGCCGAAGCGATGCACGTCCTCCGTCGTTTCCTCGACCATCGTGTCGATGATGTCGTCGATGGTGACGATGCCAAGAAGCTTGCCGTGATCGACCACCGGCAGAGCAAGCAGGTCGTATTTGGAGATCGTCTGGGCGAGCGTTTCGCGATCGGTAAGCGGCGTGACCGTCACCGGCACGCGATCCGGCGCCACCGACAGGATCGAAGCCTCCGGCTCGCCGGTGATCAGGCGGCGCAGCCCCGCCGAACGCAGCAGAAGCTGCGTTTCCGGATCGACGATGTAGATCGCGTAGACCGTCTCGCGCGTCCGCTCGACCTTGCGGATGTAGTCGAGCGTGCGACCGACGGTCCAGTCCGAGGGCACGCTGACGAACTCCGTCGTCATGATCGAGGCGGCGCTGCCTTCGGGATAGCCCAGAATAGAAAGCAGCGTTGCGCGCAGCGGCGGGGCGAGCGCGCCAAGCAGCTCTGAGCGGGCCGGCTCATCCAGCTCGCGCAGGATGTCGGCCGCGCGGTCCACCGACATCGCGGTCAAAAGCTTGCTCGCCTTGGCTCGCGGCAAGGCCTCGGCGAGTTCCGGGGCGCTTTCGAGTTCCGGCTGATCGAAAATCTCGACCAGCCGCTCGAACGGCACCGCGCAGAGCAACTCGATGGCCGTCTCACGGGGCTCGTGATTGAGGGCTTCGACGACGTCGGCGACGTGATCGTTGGCAAGAACACGGGCGACGGCGACGGCTTCGTCGTCCAGTACGGGTGCGAATTCGTTCATGGCTCACTCCTTGCCGTCCGGCAGGACGTGAGCCTTCAGGTCACGTCAAGGCGGACGGCGGTTGCGTTCGACTGTGACTGTCGCCAGGCATGGCGGTTGACCTTTCTGCTCGCGGGGTTGGTATGCAGCGAGCGGGCGCAACATAGGAGTGTGTTTTGCTGAGTCAATCGTGGGGAGCGCTGAAAGTGGAAGAAGGGACGCCGGATCGCGAGACTGTGATCGGGGGCAGCCGGCACCGCGCGAAGGCGACCGGTCAAGGGCTTGGACTGACTGCTATTTCTGCTTGAGCCGCCGCGAGAAGCGCAGCCACTTGTCCTCGGCTGGCCGAGGCTGCGCGAGGATCGTCGTGAGCTCGCGCGGCAGGGTGGGAGCCAGCGGCTTCTTGGTCGCGACGCCGTCGGCGATCGCGACGATGCTGTGATAGAATTCCTCCCCCGACAGCGACCGCGGCGGCACGGCCTCGTGCATCACGCTGATCACCGTGACATCGGGGCAATTGGCCTTGATGGCTTCGTGGAAGGCGATCTTGCCTTCGGGGTCGAGCGCGCCGGTCGCCTCGTCGAGGAACAGCAGCCCCGGCTGCTGCAGGATGATGCGGGCGACCACCAGCTTCTGCTTCTGGCCCCCGGACAGAACCTGATCCCAGATCTTGCCCTCGCGGCTCTCGTCGGCCAGGTGCTCGATGAATTCGCCGAGGCCCGCCTTATGCAGTGCCGCCGCCACCTGCATGTCGCCGTGGTCGTTTTCCGAACCCGGCAGGCAGACCAGTTGCTTCAGCGAGACCTGCTGCAGCTTGACCTCCTGAGCGGCGTAGAAGTTCGTTACACCTTCAGGGAATACGATGGTGCCGCGGCCATAGGGCCACAGGCCGTTGATCGCCTTGATCAGCGAGGTCTTGCCGCAACCGGACTCGCCCTTGAGGAATGTCCACTCGCCGCGGCGGAAGCGCAGGTTGGCGGCGCTGAGGAAGGGCGTTGCGTCCTCGCCCTGATGTGCCAGCTCGAGTTTCTGGATGGTCAGGCCGAACACCGGGTTCTGCCTGCCGAAGCTGAAGTCGGAACGGCCGGTCTGGCGATAGAATTCCTGCGGCTGCTGGACATTCTCGATGGCGCTGGCGAGTTCGGTCACGCGCTGGCTGTTGGCTCTCAGCGTCGCGATCGCCGGCATCACGTGGATGAACCACGAACATTGGCTGATCAGTTGGGCGACCATTTCAGAGCCGGTTATGTAGCCCTTGAGGTCGAAGCCGTTGTGAATGAACGGCACGAGGCCGGGGCCGTAGGAGACGATGCGGGCGCCGATGAAATTGTAGATCAGCTCGAACGACATGTAGCTGGTGTTGACGATATTCAGCCGCCCCCAGGTCTTGTCGATGTCGACATAGAGCCTGTCGTGCATCGTCTTCTGCACATCCTCGCCGTGCGAGGCGGCGACATGGAAGCTGCGGCGCAGGAACGTTATCAGTTCGCCCCGATAGCTGCCTTCAGCCTGCTGCATACGTATGTTGAGACGTTCAAGCAGGCCGCCGAGCTTCACCGCAATCCAGGTATTGAGCGGCACATAGGTGGCGACGGCAAGGAAGGCCAGCACGGCGCTGCCGTAGCTGCCGAGGAACTCCAACCCTTTGACCTCCACGGAGGATCTGATCAGGTTCTCGCCAACGAAAT
>NZ_RZSL01000395.1:0-5819 GCF_003997355.1 Mesorhizobium sp. M1E.F.Ca.ET.041.01.1.1
ACAACAGGATGTGGCGTCGAACATCTTCCTTGGACGCGAGCCGACGAAAAGGCTGCTCGGCCTGTTTCCCGGCTTCGTCGACAAGGCGGAGATGGACCGCCAGGCGGCGCGGATGATCGAGCGGTTGGGCGCACATCTGCCGTCGATCAGCCGCTCCGTCGGCTCCTTCTCCGGCGGCCAGCAGCAGACGGTAGCGATCGCCCGCGCGCTGACCTTCAATCCGAAGCTCGTCATCATGGACGAGCCGACGGCGGCGCTCGCCGTGCGCGAGGTGCAAAGCGTGCTCGATCTCATCCGGCGGCTGAAGTCGGAAGGCATCGCCGTCATCCTGATCTCGCATCGGCTGAACGACGTGCTTTCGGTCACCGACCGCATCGTGGTGCTGCGCCACGGAAGGGCGGATGCCGATCTCGTCACCGCCAGGACCAACATGAACGAAGTCGTCAGCCGCATCGTCGGCGGCGGCGATATCGCCGCCGCCGCGGCGCATGAACAACGAGGCTGAGCTTATGAATACATTTGGACTGCACACTTTCGCCATCGCTCCGGTCTGGGATCTTGGCCGCATCGAGCCGCAGATGGACCGGCTAAAGGAGCTTGGCATCGGGCTGATGGAGATCCCGCTGCTGCGCCCCGAGGAGATCGACACCAAGCGCACGCGCGGCTTCGCCAACCATTATGGCGTCGAGCTCATCCCGTCGCTCGGCCTGCCGCGCGCGCTCGACGTGGTCGAACGGCCGGATGAGGCGCTCGACTTCCTGCAGCCGGCCTTCAAGGTCTGCAACGAGGTGGGCAGTGAGGCGCTCGGCGGCGTCACCTACGGCACGATCGGCAAGACGACCGGCCGGGCGACGACGCAAAGGGAGATCGACGGCATATGCCGCTTCCTCGAACGGGCGGCGAAGTCGGCGAAGTCGCGCAGCCTGAAGCTCGGCATCGAGCCCTGCAACCGTTACGAGACGCATCTGATCAACCGCGGCATCGACGCGGCGCGGATCATCGAGCGGATCGGCGCCGACAACATCTTCATCCATCTCGACACCTACCACATGCATATCGAGGAAGAGAGCTTTGCCGCCGGCTTCGAGGCGTCGGCGCCCTTCCTCGGCTATGTCCATGTGTCGGAGGCCAATCGCGGCGTGCCGGGGCGGGGCATGCTCAACTGGGCGGCCTGCATGAAGGCGATCGCCGACATCGGCTATGAAGGCGCGATCACGCTCGAAAGCATGAACCATGTCGATGTCGACATTGCCGGCGGGCTCGCGGTGTGGCGCCCGGTGGCGGAGGACCCGCGCGACGTCATCGAGGTCGGGCTGCCCTTCCTGCGAGAGGAGGCGAAGAAGGCCGGACTGACGCTGGGATAAGCGGGCCTTCTACTCGCTACGTTGGCGCGCCAGCCAGCGGCGGCGCGCCTCCTGCTGCTCGGCAAGCTCTGCCTCGTCCCAGTAGCCGATGAGCACACCCGAGCCGACGATCGGATCGAAATGCTCGATCTTGTCGTCGATCTCGGTCAGCCATTCGTCGGGAACGGTGATGCGGTTGTTGGGAAGCGCCAGCCAGCGCATCAGCACTTTGCGCAGCCGCTCGATATCGGCGGCCGCCGACGGCTCGCTGCCAAGGTCGCGCAGCTCGCCGGGGTCAGTCCGGAGATCGAAGAGCATCGGCGGCACGCCTTCGCCATGGACGAGTTTGAAGCGGCCGTCGGTCACCATGTAGAGCTTGCAGTCCGACACCGGCATGGCGAGCTTCAGCCGCGCCGCATCGCCGCTAAAGTCGTATTCGCTGATCGCAAAGTTGCGCAGGCTTTTCCGTTCGCCGGAAGTGAGCGGCAGCAGCGAGCGGCCTTCGAGGATATGCGGCTTGGCCTTGCCGCCGAGGTAGTCGAGGAAGGTCGGCGCGAGATCGATCATCTCGACCAGCGCGTCTGACGTGGTTCCGCGCGTGGCGTCGGCTTCCGTGCGCGGATCGTAGACGATCATCGGAACCTTCACCGCGACGTCGTGGAACAGGTATTTTTCGCCCAGCCAATGGTCGCCGAGATAGTCGCCATGGTCGGAGGTGAAGACGACAAGCGTGTTCCCGAACAGGCCGCGCTTCTCCATGAAGTCGAACAAATGGCCGAGCTGGTCGTCGATCTGCTTGATCAGGCCCATGTAGCAGGGGATGACCGTCTCGCGGACCTCGTCGCGCGAGAGGTTCTTTGAGTAGCGCTCCTGCTGGAAGGCCTCGAAAATCGGATTTGGCGAGATGCGCTCCGCCTCGCTGCGGACCGGCGGCTGGATATCCGCCTTGCCATACATATCGTGGTAAGGCGCCGGCACGATATAGGGCCAGTGCGGTTTGATGTAGGAGAGATGCGCGCACCAGGCCTCGCCCTTGGCTTCGGCCTCCTCGATGAAGCGCATGGCGCGGCGAGTCATGTAAGGCGTCTCGGAATGTTCCTCGGGAATGCGCGCCGGCTTGTCGGCGTGGACGAGGAGCCAGCCGTTGAAGTTCTCGCCGTTCTCGCCCTCGCCGGAATTCGCCCAATGCTCCCAGGGGTTTTCGGCGTTGAAGCCGTGCTCGCGCAGGTAGGTGTCGTAGGCCGGATCGGGGTCGTAGCTGGTCGAGGGGTGCAGGCCGTCGTCGCGCTCGAACGGCTCGAAGCCGCATTCCGCGACGCGCACGCCGATGATCGAATCCCGGGCGATGCCAAGCCGCTCCATGCCTTCCTCGTCGGCTGTCATATGCGTCTTGCCGATCAGCGCCGTGCGCACGCCGACCTCGCGCAGGTGATCGCCCAGCGTCGGCTCGCCGACCCTCAGTGGCACGCCGTTATGGGTCGAGCCATGCGAGCGGACATAGCGGCCGCTATAGGCGCTCATGCGCGAGGGACCGCACACCGTCGATTGCACATAGGCGTTGGTGAAGCGGACGCCGCGGCCGGCTAGCCGGTCGATGTTCGGCGTCTTCAGGCTCTTGTGTCCGGCGCAGCTCAGATAATCGAACCGCAGCTGGTCGCACATGATGAAAAGGACGTTGCGTTTTGAAGTCATAGCTATCCGTCGGAGCGGCTTTCCTTGGTAACGCGGTGAGGATGCCATCATCGCCTCGAAGGCGTTATATCGTCGGCAGATCCGACCGGATAGGCCGCCAGAATCCTCGATCTGGTTCGATGAGAGAGCGTATCGCTGCCGGCACGCACGCACCGCAAAGGGAAACGATGCAAGTGCGCCGGATTTCGATCGAATCATATCCGGGAGGTTAATAATCGGCGACTGATTTTCATTTTACATTACCATTTCGGCATGAGAGACCGAGACGATGCGGCTGAAAAATCCCCGTTTAAAGCTGGGCGGCCGCGCGAGGGAGGAGAACTATGAGACGCATGCTGCTGGCCGCGGTTGCGGCGATCGCACTCGGCGGAACCGCCTTGGCGGATACGATCAAGGTCGGTGTGATCGGCCCGTTTTCCGGCCCGTTCGCCATTCAAGGCAAGAATTTCAAGGCCGGCATCGATGCCTGGACGGCGTTGAACGGCGCCAAGGTCGGCAATGATGATGTCGAGATCGTCTATCGCGACCTTCCGGCGGCAAATCCCGCGCAGGCCAAATCACTTGCCCAGGATCTGGTCGTCAAGGAGCACGTCCAGTATCTCGCAGGCTTCTATTTCACACCCGATGCCATGGCCGTCACGCCACTTCTTGAGCAGGCCAACGTGCCGATGGTGATCATGAATGCGGCTACCTCGGCGATCGTGACCAAGAGTCCGCTCGTCGTGCGCACGTCCTTCACGCTCTGGCAGACGTCGGTGCCGATGGCGAAGGTGGCGGCCCAGCGCGGTATCAAGAAGGTCATTACCGCCGTCAGCGACTATGGGCCCGGCGTCGATGCCGAAACGGCTTTCGCGACCACCTTCAAGGCGGATGGCGGGCAAATCGTCGAGTCGATCCGCATGCCCCTGTCGACGACCGATTTCAGCCCGATCATGCAGCGGGTTAAGGATTCCGGCGCCGAGGCGGTCTTTGCCTTCCTGCCCTCCGGCCCGACCACGCTCGGCTTCCTGAAGTCGTATAACGAGAACGGCCTCAAGCAGGCCGGCATCCAGTTCCTGGCGCCTGGCGACCTGACGCAGGAATCCGATCTTCCGGCGCTGGGCGATACGGCTCTCGGCGTCACGACCACCTTCCACTACTCGATTGCGCACGACTCCGGCGAGAACAAGAAGTTCGTCGCGGCGGCGCGCACCGCGATCGGCAATCCGGCGGAGTTGTCCTTCCCGTCGGTCAGCGCCTATGACGGCATGAGGGTCATCTACAAGATGATCGAGGCGACGGGCGGCAAGCAGGACGCCAAGAAGGCCGTCGATGCCGTCAAGGGAATGGCCTGGGAAAGTCCGCGAGGACCGGTATCGATCGACCCCGAAAGCCGCCATATCACGCAGAACATCTATCTGCGGGAGGTCGCCAAGGCCGAGGACGGCACCTATTACAACAAGGAGATCCAGACCTTCCCCAACATGACGGACCCGGGTCTCGCCGCCGCCAAATAGCCTTGCGCAGGCAAGCCCTCAGCGTCCATGTTCTTGCCTGCAGGCGGCAGCCTGCGGGCGGCCTCCGGAGTGAACCATGCAAAGCGTGCTCAGCGTCGCGGTCGACGCCCTTGCCTACGGCATGGTGCTTTTCGTCATCTCGATCGGCCTGTCGCTGACCATGGGGCTGATGCGGGTGGTGAACCTGGCGCACGGAGCTTTCGCCATGGTGGGAGGCTATCTGGCCTCCTATGCCATGCGCGATCTCGGCCTCGGCTATGTCGTCGGGCTCGTGCTCGCGGTCGCAGGAACCGTGGTCATCGCGGCGCCGATCGAAAGGCTGCTCTACCGCCGCATCTACAATGCTCCGGAACTCATCCAGGTGCTGATGACGATCGGCATCACCTTCTGCGTCATCGGCATCGCCAACTACACCTTCGGACCGACGCTCAAGACCATCCCACTGCCGGGGCTGCTGAGCGGGCCGGTCGATCTCGGCTTCCGTTCGATTGCTGCCCACAAACTCTTTGCGATCCTGTGCGGCTTCGCCGTTGCCGCCGCCCTCTGGTACCTGGTCGAGCGGACCTCCTTTGGCGTGAAGCTGCGCGCTTCCGTGGATAACACGCCGATGGCCGCCGCGCTGGGTGTCCGGACGAAATCCGTCTATGCAGCGAGCTTCGCGGTCTCGGCCGGGCTTGCCGCCTTCGGCGGTGTCGTGGGGGCCGAATTGCTGCCGATCGAGCCATATTACGCGCTGCGCTACATGGTGACCTTCCTGGTCGTGGTCGCGGTGGGCGGCGCCGGCTCGATCGGCGGAGCCTTGCTTGCCTGCCTCGTGCTCGGTGCGGTCGACACCGCGGGGCGGTACCTGATGCCGGACTATGGCGAGTTCTTCTTCTACCTGGCCGTCATCCTCATCGTTTGCGCCTTTCCGCGCGGCCTTCTCGGAAGGGCCTAAGGCATGAACGCCGACCACCTCACAGGCGCCGCCAGGCCAGTCGCCCGACCACGGTTCTCCGCCTCCGCCGACTGGATCGGCCTTGCGGCCGTGCTCGCGGCGGCAGGGGCAGGCTATCTTTTGTTCCCCGACAATCTGGCATTGCTCACACGCATCATCGGCATGATCATGCTGGTGCTGTCGCTCGATCTCGTGACCGGTTTTTGCGGCGTGGCGACGCTTGGCCATGCAGCCCTATTCGGCGCGGGCGCCTATGCGGCCGGGATCGCCGCTGCGCATTTCGGCATTTCAGACCCGGTCGCCATGATCGCGGCGGGCAGTGCCGGCGGGGCGCTCGCCGGCCTCTTGTCC
>NZ_RZSL01000396.1:0-5796 GCF_003997355.1 Mesorhizobium sp. M1E.F.Ca.ET.041.01.1.1
CTCGTCAACGGCGACGGCCCGACCGTCGGCCAGGCTCTTGCCAGCCATCCGGATGTCGACATGATGTCCTTCACCGGCTCGACCCGCGCCGGGATCCTGGTCGCCAAGGCCGCCGCCGATACGGTCAAGCGCGTGCATCAGGAACTCGGCGGCAAGTCGGCCAACATCCTGTTTCCCGATGTCGACCTCGCCAAGGCGGTCACCAAGGGCGTTGCCGGCTGCTTCGGCAACAGCGGCCAGTCCTGCAACGCGCCGACCCGCATTTTCGTGCCCCGCGACCGGCATGACGAGGCGGCAGGCTACGCCAAGACCGCGACAGAAAAATTCACCGTCGGCCCGGCCGATGCGCCCGGTGTGAAACTCGGCCCGGTGGTCAGCCAGCTGCAGTTCGACAAGATCCAGGGCTTGATCCAGAGCGGCATCGACGAAGGCGCAACCCTGGTCACCGGCGGCCCCGGCCGCCCGGCCGAGCTCAACCGTGGCTATTATGTGCGCCCGACAGTTTTCGCCAACGTCACGCACGACATGCGCATCGCCAAGGAGGAGATCTTCGGACCGGTGCTGTCGATCATGCCTTACGACACGGTCGAGCAGGCGATCGAGCAGGCCAACGACACCGTCTTCGGCCTTGCCTCCTACATCCAGGCCAAGGACATCGAGAAGGCGCGCCAGGCCGCTGCCCGCATGCGCTCCGGCAATGTCTACATCAACTACCCGACCTGGGACGCCGGCCTGCCCTTCGGCGGCTACAAGCAGTCCGGCAACGGCCGCGAATATGCCGAATACGGGCTCGAGGATTTCCTGGAGATCAAGGGTATCGCGGGGTATCAGGCTGCGGAGTAGGGTTCGCATTATTCGCAATAGCGGTAGGCGTCTCTACTGGCGAATGCGAGGGCGCGGACTTGGCCGCGGCCTTGCTGTTTGAAACCATTGTGAGTGCCTCACAATATCAAGCCATCGGCAGTGAGGAAGACACTGCCTGAACACCAGTTCTTGGTGGCTGGTGCGTTCCAATTCTCTGTGCCAAATCTTATGGAGCGGAGGGATTGGATTGAACCACCGACACACTACTCGGAACGTAGCTGTTCCACCACAGAGCTACCTTCGCTCGCGGCGAGGATGGTCAATTCAAATGGGACGACAGGCGCTGGCCAGCGTCATTGTCCTGATTGCGCTTGGCACTCAAGCCTTGGCTGGGGATAGCGAAGATTGCGGCGGCGCATCTGCGGGCTCACTGCGGATCGCCGCCTGTACGCGGATCATCGAGGACGGTACACAAAGCCCAGGCAGTCGCACTACCGCTTATCGCAATCGGGCTAACACCTGGATGGACAGTGGCGATAATGACCGGGCCATGGCGGACTATGACAACGCCATTGCCCTCGATCCGAACGACGCCGACGCCTATAACGACCGCGGACTGATATGGCTCGACAAAGGCGAGAACAACAGCGCCATCAATGATTTCGATCGCGCCATCGAGCTTGATCCGGGAAAAGCGTCAGCCTACTACAACAGAGGCCTCGCTTGGGCTCACAAGGGCGACAACGCCCGCGCCATTGTTGACTACAGCCGCGCCATCGAGCTCAATCCGACATATATGCAGGCCTATAACAACCGCGGTTTCGTCCTCAACCGGAGGGGCCAGTTCGACCGCGCCATCGCGGATTTCGATAAGGCGATCAGCCTCGATCCCAAACATCCGTTCGCTTACAACAATAGGGCCATTTCCTGGGGCGCGAAGGGTGATGCAGAACGCGCTATGGCCGACTACAGCCAAGCGATCACGCTCAATCCAACCTATGTCAACCCATATGGAAGCAGGGGAATCTACTACTTCTACGATGGCGACGTGGCCAAGGCGCAAGCCGATTTCGCTGCGGCGGCGGAACTCGCGCCACACAATGCCTATTTCGCGATCTGGGCGGATCTGGCTGAGCGGCATGGCGGCGGCATCGGCCATTTACGGCAGGCGACCAACAAGCTGGACATGACAAGCTGGCCGGCACCACTGGTTCGTATGTTCTTGGGCGAGCAGACGCCCGAAGCAGTATTGGCCTCGGCAGATGACTCCCCGCCGGGCACGAAACGCGGAAATTTATGCGACGCGAATCTCTATATCGCGGAGTTCCACTGGCTCAAGGGGCGCACCGACAAAGCCTTGCCATACTACCAGCGTGCCGCGAATGACTGCCCGCACGATTTCATCGAATACGTCGCGGCAGGCAAGCGCCTTCATGCTTTGGGCGTTTCGCCATAGGCTGCCGCTGCACCGTATAGCGCTCCACCTCCCGAAAGAGATAGCTGCCGACGGAAGGGTCGCCACCGCCTGGCTCAGGAATTTGTCCGGTGGGCGAAATGCTCATACGTCACTTGCCAAGGGTCGTCCTCGGCAGATCTTTCCTCGCCGATCCAATGGAAGCTGTTGGCGGTGATCTCGGTGAACCGCCATCGCGTTTGCAGACCGCGCGAGTCATCGCCGATCTGGACAATGTCCTTGCCCTCGGCCCGCCCGATCTGGCGCGAGTAGTCCTGGTTGAGCGGATCGCTCCAGATGATGTGCCAGCCGTCGATGCCAGGATCGGGGATGCGCAAAGTCGTGCCATACATGGTGGAGGGCGCCGGGCGCTTCGGCCTGATCCAGATGTCCTGAATCGCGCGGCCTTCGAGCACCCAGCCGAAATGGCATTCACCATCCCATTTCTGGATTGTCCCATCGTCGAGGTGGTGGACAGTGTCCATTTCCCAGCTTCCGATCAACCATCCATACAGGTCCATGCCTTTCGCCCGGTCTGCCGGGGGACCTTCAGACCCGAGAGCAGCGAGAAACGGGGAGATTGTGCTCGTCATGATTTTTTCTCCAATGAATAGGCGAGCAGCGACAAGGCGCCGGAACATTGAAGCGACAACCGTTGCAGCGTCGTGGGTCGACGTCTTGGGAGAAATTGCTGTTATGGCGCTATGGACGAGATGATGGCGAGGTCAGCCGGGGCAGGTCCATTTTTGCACCGCGCCTGTAAGGCGAAGGCTGTCAGGCACGCAGGCTGGATCCGGCCGCCACGCTGCGAACGGTCATTAAACGGCCGATCGGCTCTTCTTCCCCGTCGCCGTTACTCGTGCCTTGCCTCGATGATCCCGACCATTGCCCGCGTAAACTCGACCATGCTGTTGGCTGTGATGGCCGCGTTGTCGGGCGACTGGCCGATATGCTCGGCGGCTCCGCAACAGGAGCGGCGGATGCTGTCGTAATGCGTGACTCTCTCATCGTCCGGCAGGTCTGCCAACTTCAAGGCTCGGCGGTGAAGCATGCGCAATAGCTGCGCCAGCGCTGTTTCGACACTCATGCGTTTTGCTCCGCATCGGTCGAACGTTTCGGCACATAAGTGCCGGATCGTCGATCAGGGGGCGGTTCTCGTCCCCGGTACGGAAAGGCTGCGCCATAGCCGTTAATATATCGTTGATTGCTAATATGTCTGGCGAATCCTCCAGCCGGGCTCGCCGGTGCCGTTGGGAGGTGGAAGCAAACCAAAGCAGAGCGCGTGCAACCAGCCCGACGGCGACTTATTGAGTGCCACGAATAGTGTCGCCGACATTTCAAAATCTAACGATTGGCAAAATGCACCAGTAAGAATGCTTGGTAAGAGTTGATTCAACCCTTGCTGGTAGCGTAACAGGTGGCGGCTCCGACTAGGGGTAGGGTGCCTGGGCGCCGGAGCCGCCTGCGCGGCCAATGGGTAGTAGATCCGCGCTGTCCCAGAATAGGACAGCGCGGTCTACGATTCGTTAATCTGCCGATCAAAACCCCGTGGCGGCAAAACCGGCGAATGCGGCATTCGCCGCCACCGAGATCGGCTGCAACCTTTCGCGGCACATCCACAGCGTCGGCGGGCGAAGATGCCCGGCAGCTCACCCTGCCGCGCTATCGGCAATCCATTCGGTCAGGCTCTTCGCAAAACTGCGCGGCACGATAAGGTCGCAGGCGGTCTCGGCTGTGCGGAGCAGGAGCACCGGCACGTGGTGCAAGGCCGTGTGCCACGCGCGACCGGGAGCCGAAGCGGGCGACGACCAGTCGACGGCGACGCATCTGGAGAGAATTTCCGGAAGACGCGGCCCCTGCATCCTGAGACACACCCGGCCTTCGCCGAGCAAAACCGAACAGCCAAGTTCGGGATCGATGGTCAGGAACGGCGATTTTGCGCCGGCCTCCGAAATCAACCAGAAGCGGCGCGGGGCAACCCGGACGATCAGGACATCCGCATGGCGTACAGTCTCGCCGACCGTCGCGGGCAGGGGCGCGCCCAATGCCTGCGAGGCGCTTGCCTCAAATCGTGCCAGCGTCCCATCCCAGCCTTCGATCTGAACGATCGGGCAATCGGCCGCCGACAGGTTGAAGTCCTTCAACAGGTTGAAATCCTGCAACGACAGAGGTTCAACCATGCAGTCGCTCTCCCTTGGGATCGAGGAACACGGGCGACACGATGCGGGCGCGAACGCTCTCGGCCCGCATCGGATAGGCGGCGACGACCTCGCTTCCCTCCGTCGCGGCATCGCCGGCGAGCAGCGCCAGCCCGACATAGCGGCCAAGCTCCGGACTGAAGGTGACGGAGGTGACCCGGCCGCGCCCATGGCCGGCGACGGCATCGCCTGGCAGGAACAATAGCGCCCCGCCACGCAGCCGCTTGCCCTCTTCGATGCATTCCAGTCCGACCAGCCGCTGGCGGTCGCGCGCTTGAAATGCCGGGCGATGCCGCAGGACTTCGCCGACGAAGCCGGTACGCTTGCCGGCCATGCGGCCAAGGCCGAGATCGTCGAGCGTGGTGCGCCCGTCGATCTCCGGCCCGGCGACATGGCCTTTCTCGACGCGCAGCGCACCCAGCGCCTCGACCCCGTAGGGTTTCAGGCCAAACGGCGCGCCCACTTCGAGCAGGCGGCCCCAGAGCCGCTCGCCGTGGCTGGCGCCGACATAGATCTCGTAGGCGCGCTCGCCGGAATAGCTGAGGCGGATGATGCGCAGCGCCCGTCCGTCGAATTCGGCCTCGATGAAGCCCATATGAGGCAGCGCCTCGTTCGAGACATCGAGTTCCGGGAACGCGGCGGCCAGGATATCGCGGCTTTTGGGGCCGGCAATCGACATCGCCGCCCATTCGTCGCTGACCGAGGTGACGGCGACGCGCAGTTCCGGCCATGCGGTGTCGAGCAGGAATTCGAGCCGCGACAGCACATCGGCCGCCTTGGCGGTCGAGGTGGTCATGAAGAAGCGGGTTTCCGAGAGCCGCGTGGTCGTGCCGTCGTCGAAGACGATGCCGTCGTCGCGCAGCATCACGCCGTAGCGGGCGCGGCCGATCGGCAACCTGGCGAAGCCGTTGGCGTAGACACGGTCGAGGAAGCTGGCGGCGTCCGGTCCTTGCACGTCGATCTTGCCGACGGTGGAAATGTCCATCAGCCCGGCGGCTTCACGCACCATGCGCATCTCGGCGACATAGGCTTCGTTCACGTCGCGGCCGGCGCCACGATAGAAATAGGGCCGCATCCACAGCCCCACCTCGAGCATTTCGGCGCCATCGGCCAGGTGCCGGTCATGCATCGGCGTGCGGCGGATCGGCTTGAAATGGTGGCCGACCGCGCGGCCGGCGAGCGCGCCGATCGCGACGGGCGCATAGGGCGGGCGAAAGGTCGTGGTCCCGGTCTGCGCGATCGTCGCCTGGCGCAGCGCCGCCATGGCCGACAGCGCCGCGAAGTTGCTGGTCTTGCCCTGGTCGGTGCCCATGCCGAGCGTCGTGTAGCGCTTCAGGTGCT
>NZ_RZSL01000397.1:0-5776 GCF_003997355.1 Mesorhizobium sp. M1E.F.Ca.ET.041.01.1.1
AAATAAAGAACCGCCTCGGCAAAGAGCAGGAAACCGTTCAGCAACACGATCGATCCGATCTTTTGCGGAAATCGCGGCCTTGCCGCAATTTCCAAACCTTCTCCGTTCTGACGGCGAATGGTTAACCGCTGCTTTCACCAGCTCGTGCCGCGCACGGAAAAGAACGATATCCAGCCCGGCGAAAGCCCTGGGATCGACACGGCACGCCGAAAGCGATTGCCGTACGGCGCTTCATCGCCTACATAGCGCGCAACCCCCATCCACCTTGACACTTCAGTTTCCAGGGAAAGCGCGCGTGGCTCGCCAGTTCATCTATCACATGTCCGGCCTGTCGAAGGCCTATGGCACCAAGAAGGTGCTCGACAACATCCACCTGTCCTTCTATCCGGACGCCAAGATCGGCATCCTCGGCCCCAACGGCTCGGGCAAGTCGACCATCCTGCGCATCATGGCCGGGCTCGACAAGGAGTATCAGGGCGAGGCATGGCTGGCCGAGGGCGCGACCGTCGGCTACCTCGCGCAGGAGCCGCAACTCGACCCCAACAAGACCGTGCGCGAAAACGTCATGGACGGCGTCGCCAGGAAGACCGCCATCATCGAGCGCTACAACGAGCTGATGATGAACTATTCCGACGAGACGGCGGACGAGTCGGCCAAGCTCCAGGACGAGATGGACCGCCTCAACCTGTGGGACCTCGAGCAGCAGGTCGAGATGGCGATGGATGCGCTGCAGTGCCCGCCGGCCGATTCCGAGGTGACCAACCTGTCGGGCGGCGAGCGCCGCCGCGTGGCGCTCTGCCGGCTGCTGCTCGAGCAGCCCGATCTCTTGCTGCTCGACGAGCCGACCAACCATCTCGACGCCGAGACCACGCAATGGCTGGAAAAGCATCTGCGCGACTATCCGGGCTCGGTGCTGATCATCACCCACGACCGCTACTTCCTCGACAACGTCACCGGCTGGATCCTCGAGCTCGACCGCGGCCGCGGCATCCCCTACGAGGGCAACTACACCAAATATCTCGACGCCAAGGCCAAGCGCCTGATCCAGGAAGGGCGCGAGGACGACGCCCGCCAGAAGGCGATCTGGCGCGAGCGCGAGTGGATCCAGTCCTCGCCGAAAGCGCGCCAGACCAAGTCCAAGGCGCGCATCAAGGCCTATGAGGAACTGGTCGAGCAATCGCAGAACCGCAAGCCGACCGACACGCAGATCGTCATCCCGTCGAGCGAGCGCCTCGGCAATGTGGTTGTCGAGATCGAAGGCCTCAACAAGGGCTTCGGCGACGAGCTTCTGATCGAGAACCTGTCATTCAAGCTGCCGCCGGGCGGCATCGTTGGCGTTATCGGCCCGAACGGCGCCGGCAAGACGACGCTGTTCAAGATGATCACCGGCCAGGAAAAGCCGGATGCCGGCTCGATCCGCATCGGCGAGACGGTGAGGCTCGGCTATGTCGACCAGAGCCGCGACGCGCTCGACCCGAACAAGACGGTTTGGGAAGAGGTCTCCGGCGGCGCCGAGGTGATCAAGCTCGGCAAGCACGAGATCAACAGCCGCGCCTACTGCTCGTCCTTCAATTTCCGCGGCGGCGACCAGCAGCAGAAGGTTGGCAATCTTTCAGGCGGCCAGCGCAACCGCGTGCACCTGGCCAAGATGCTGAAGGGCGGCGGCAATGTGCTGCTGCTCGACGAACCGACCAACGACCTCGACACCGAAACGCTGGGCGCGCTGGAAGACGCGCTGGAAGCCTATGCCGGCTGCGCGGTCATCATCAGCCACGACCGCATGTTCCTCGACCGCATGGCGACCCACATGCTTGCCTTCGAGGGCGACGCGCATGTCGAATGGTTCGAGGGCAATTTCGAGGAATACGAGAAGGACAAGCTGCGCCGCCTGGGCGCGGAAGCGGCGACCCCGCACCGCATGACGCACAAGCGGCTGACGCGGTAGGGACAAAGCCGGCGGCGAGGACGAGCGGAGGTGATCGAATGGCTGACTGGTCCGCCGCCCAATATCTGAAGTTCGAGGACGAGCGCACGCGGCCCGCGCGGGACTTGGCGGCACAAGTTCCCGTCGACTTTCCGCGCCGCGTCGTCGACATCGGCTGCGGCCCAGGCAACTCGACCGAGCTTCTGGTCGAGCGCTGGCCGGATGCCGAGGTCAGCGGGTTCGACACCTCGCCCGACATGATCGAGAAGGCGAGGGCGCGGCTGCCCAACGTCAATTTCGAACTCGCGGATGCTTCCGCCTGGCAGCCGGAGAACCCGGTCGACGTCATCTTCGCCAACGCCGTCTTCCAGTGGCTGCCGGAGCATCCGGCGGTGTTCCAGCGGCTGATGGGGCTGCTCGCGCCAGGCGGCGCCTTGGCCATCCAGATGCCCGACAATCTCGGCGAACCCGCACACAAGCTGATGCGCGATACGGCGGCCGAGATGCCGTTCGCGGCCAAGCTCGAGGGCGCGGCGCGCGGACCGCTGCCGCCGGTTTCGTTCTACTACGATCTGTTGTCGCCGCTCGCGGATCGCGTGGACATCTGGCATACGATCTACAACCATCCGCTGGCGGATGCCGAAGCGATCGTCGAATGGGTCAAGTCGACGGGGCTGAAGCCCTTCCTCGATCCGCTCGACGCGGTTGAGAAGAAGGCGTTCCTCGACAGCTATACGGCAAAGATCGCACAGGCCCATCCGAAGATGGCGAACGGCAAGGTGTTGCTGCGTTTTCCGCGCATCTTCATCATCGCCAAGCGGGCCTGACCGCTTCCGGTCAACTCATCGCGATAACTGGGACCGGCGGCTGGTTTAAGCTGGCATAAACCTGCCGAATGCGACAAGGGTTGCGCCGGGCCGTGTCCGCGCCCACATCAGAGCCCGCAACGCCCGTGCCCCGGACGGATTGGACATGCATCGCGTCATCATCAGCGGCATCGGCGCCGAAATTCCTGAAGCCGTCATCACCAATGAAGAGCTGGTCGAGAGCTTCAACAGCTGGGTCGACACCGAGAATGCACGCCGCGCTGTCACCGGCGAGACGCTGCTGCAGAAGTCGGACAGTGACTTCATCGTCCACGCGTCGGGCGTGCGGACGCGCCATGTGGTCGAGCGCGAGGGCATCCTCGATCCCACCCGCATGGCGCCGCGCATTCCGGCGCGGCCGGACGACGCGCTGTCGCTCCAGGCTGAATTCGGCATCGCATCCTCCAGAAAGGCGCTGGACCATGCCGGCCTGCAGCCCTCGGATATCGACCTGGTGATCTGCTCGGCCTCGCATCATCAGCGGCCCTATCCGGCGATCGCCATCGAGATGCAGGAGGCGCTGGGCACCAAGGGCGCCGGTTTCGACATGGGGCTGGGCTGCTCTTCCGCCGCTGCGGCGCTGCACATCGCGGTCAACCTGGTCAGGGCAGGGGCGCACAGGCGCATCCTTGTCTCGACGCCCGAGATCATCACCGGCCATCTCAACTTCCGCGACCGGCAGACGCATTTCATCTTCGGCGACGCTTCCGTCGCCATGATCGTCGAGGGGCTCAACCAGGGCGAAAAGCGGCCGGGACGCTTCGAGGTGCTCGACACGCGCACCTGGACGCAGTTGTCGAACAACATCCGCACCAATCTCGGCTACCACACCCGCACCGCCCAGGACGATCCCTACATGATCAAGCTCGAGGGCAACCTGATCAAGCAGGTCGGCAACAAGGTGTTCAAGGAAGTCACCGTCGCCGGCCACAAATTCATCGTCGAATTCCTGGCCGAGCATGGGCTGACGCCGCAAGGCATCCGCCGCTTCTGGCTGCATCAGGCGAATGCGCGCATGAACGCGATGATCCTGAAACTCGCCTTCGGCCACGATGTCGGCCACGACCGCGCGCCGATGGTGCTGGAGCGGCTCGGCAACACGGCTGGCGCCGGCGCGATCGTGGCGCTGTCGGAGAACCACGCCGACATGAAGGCCGGCGATTTCGGCCTGCTCTGCGCCTTCGGGGCCGGTTATTCGATCGGCGGCGCGCTGCTCAAGATGTTGTAGCCAGTTCAGGCAGGCGCGAAGGGCACCAGCATGGGCACGCGCCTGGCATAGTCGTCATAGGCGGTGCCGAGCTCGCCGCGCAGGAAGCTCTCTTCCAGCCTGGCCTTCACGACGATGCCGATGATCAGCAGCGCTGCGCCGGCAATGCCCCAGACCGTGCCCTTGGCCGCCATGGTGGCGAGGATTGCCAGCAGCAGCAGGCCGCTATAGATCGGGTGGCGGACCAACCCGTAAGGGCCGGTATCGACCACGCGGTGGTCGGCCTTGGCGGTGATGGTGCCGGACCAAAGCCGGCCGAGATGCAGGCGCGCCCACCAGGAGAAGGCGAGGCCGATGGCGATCAGGGCAACGCAGATCCATGCTTCCGTCAGCGACGGCGTCCAAACCCGCAGCCGGCCGACATAGCCGTGCGCCGGCACGAACAGCAGGACCGTGCCGATGGCCCACAGGATGCGATAACGGAACTCAGCCCGGAAGCCTGCACGCTTTTGCACAGGGTCGGCCCAAGCGGCGGCCAAGAGCCAAGACACGACCCAAATCAGCCAGAGCGCGGCGATTGCGGGTGCGGGATGCATTTGGATACCTCCTGCCAAGGGCTACCATCAGATCGATGACGCGGGGCGGCAATGCGGCGCGTGGCGAAATCGGATAGCGTTTTCGGTAAGAAGATCGTGATCATCCGCGTATCAAGCTGGTTGATCGGACCATCAGCGCTTTCGACTGGACCGCAAGGCAAGGGATCGCTAGAGCCGCGACATGCAAGACTCCAAAACCAATTCAGAGCTCTCCCCGGCGACCGATCAGTCCGTCGACATCGTGCCGGCCCACAAGCTCGCGGCGAAGGCGGCCGCGCTCTACAAAGCCCCTTTCGATCGTTTCGAGACGAGACCGGTGGAGGAATTGCGGCTCGGCTTCGACGGCATCGAGGGCGATTTCCATGCCGGCGCGACGCGACGGTCCGGCGGGCGCGAGCCCTGGTATCCACGCGGCACCGAGATGCGCAACGAGAGGCAGTTGTCACTCGTGGCGGCGGACGAGCTTGCCATGGTCGCCGAGCGCATGGGGCTCAAGGAAATCAAGCCGGAATGGATCGGCGCCAACCTGCTGATCGAGGGCGTGCCGCGTCTTTCCATGCTGCCGGCGGGGTCGTTGCTGTTCTTCAAGGGCGGGGTGACGATCAAGGTCGACGCCCAGAACGGGCCTTGCCGTATCGCCGGGCGTTCGGTCGCCGAGAATGCGCGGATGGCCGACCACGAGGCCGGTTCGCTGCTGTTCCCGAAGGCGGCGAAGCGGCTGCGCGGCCTTGTCGCCTGGGTCGAGAAGCCGGGCATCATCAGCGCGGGCGAGGAGATTTCGGTGCGGGTGCCCGAGCAGTGGATCTACCGGGCCTGATCTCGGCCGCGCCGCTTTCAGCGGCGCGGCCGAGACGCACTCAAGCAGCCTTGCGGTTCTTGTTCGCGCCCTGGGCCAGGACCGAGATATCGTCCCACTTCTCCCAGGTGGCGATACGGTTGGCGTATTCCTGGCGGATCATCGGCAGGCCGCCATCGCCGAAGAAGACTCTCAGCGGCGGCTCGGCAGCGTCGACGACTGCCAGCATTGCCGGACCGGTCGCCTCGGGATCGCCGGCGACAGCGCGGCTGCGGCGTTCTGCCATCGCGGCGCGGGCGGGTGCATAAGCCTCGATCGCTTTCGATGTCTTGGCCGACGGGCCGGCCCAGTCGGTGGAGAAGCCGCCCGGTTCGACCAGCGTGACAT
>NZ_RZSL01000398.1:0-5749 GCF_003997355.1 Mesorhizobium sp. M1E.F.Ca.ET.041.01.1.1
ACCCAAGTGTCGTGGCGGCTGGCGCCTATTTCGGCACGAGCGGTTTCGACAAGACTTTCGAGCTTGGCCTGGAGATGTTTCTGGACGAGATGGAGCGGATTCGCGACGCTGCCCGGGGCGAGGCCGCCAAAAGTGGCGATCGCGCCCGGAAAAAATCGTAACCAGGGTTCTCAATGCGCTTCCTATCGGTTCTCGTCCTCATCGCCGGCGCCGCAATCGGCGTCTTCTATCCCTGGGCGATGAGCAATTTCTCCGGCCATGCGATCGGCACTTACAGGGTCTACGAGGGCGGCCGCTTCCGGTCGGCGACCGTACGGCTGGCGGCAAGCGATGCGCCCGTGCGGGTGCTGGTCGACCTTACCGCGCGGGCCGAGCGCGTCGCCTCGCAGCAGCGCACCGTGCTGACGCTGACCGCGGCAAGCGGCGGCCGCACGGCGCTTGCCTCGACATTGTCCTTCAACCGCACCGACAATCCGCGCCAGGTGAGCCCGCAACTGCCCGACAAGATCTTTCGCGACGAGGCCGGCGTAATCGAGACGGTCGCACCGGGCGCCTATGTCTTCACCGTCGGTCCAGGCGATGCCGACGGCATCGACATGCGTGCCGTCGATCTGATCCTGCGCGCAGGCACCGGCTCGATCGACGAGAGGGCGTGGCCGGTCGGCTACGCGCTGATGGGCATCGGCCTGGCCGGGCTGGTGCTGTCGCTGGTCTTTGGGCGTCGCAACAAACCGCCGCAGAACCCGAACTCGCAGCCGCCACCACCGCGCTGGGGCCGCGGCGGTTCGCCGAGATGAGGACGGCATGAACTACCGCCACGCCTATCACGCCGGCAATTTCGCCGATGTCGTCAAGCACGCCGTGCTCAGCCGCCTGGTCGAGTATCTGAAGCAGAAGGACAAGGCCTTCCGTGTCATCGACACCCATGCCGGCATCGGCCGCTACGACCTCGCTTCTGTCGAGGCCGGCAAGACCGGCGAATGGCAGGGCGGCGTCGGCCGGCTGTTCGAGGCCACGCTCGAGCCTCGGGCGGCAGCGCTCCTTCAGCCCTATCTGGAAGCGGTGCGCGCGGAAAATCCCGGCGGCGGCCTTGGCCGCTATCCCGGCTCGCCGCTGATCGTGCGCCACCTCCTGCGCAGCCAGGACCGGCTGACCGCGATCGAGCTCCACCCTCAGGATGCGGCGCGATTGAAATCCGTCTTTGCCGGTGACTTCCAGACGAGGGTGATCGTGCTCGACGGCTGGCTGGCGCTCGGCGCGCATCTGCCGCCGAAGGAGAAGCGCGGCCTGGTCCTCGTCGATCCGCCCTTCGAGGAAGAGGGCGAGTTCCAGCGCCTCGTCGAGAACCTGCGCCGCGCGCACCGGCGCTGGCCGGGGGGCATCTACGCGCTCTGGTACCCGATCAAGGACCGCAAGGCGGTCGCCGCCTTCCGCGCGGCGCTGCAGGAGACCGGCATTCCGAAACTGCTCGACATCGGCTTCGAGATCCGGCCGGCCTCGAACGAACCCAGCCTCGACGGCAGCGGCCTGGTGGTCGTCAATCCGCCCTTCACGCTGGAGGGCGAATTGCGGGTGCTGCTGCCGGCCCTGCACAAGGTGCTGGCCGTCGAGCAGCCGTCGCGTTGGACGATCGAGTGGCTGGCCGGCGAGTAAGCTCGCGCGAAGATTGAGCTATGTCAGTGCCGATGGCGTGATCCCCGTCAGTCGCCGGCTTTCGCGGATCAGATGCGCCTGGTCGGCATAGCCGGCCTCGATGGCGAGCACGGCGGTCGAGGCATCGCCGGCTTTCCCGCGCAGGCATCGGAAGCGGTGGAAGCGCAAAATGCGGTCGAGCGTTTTCGGGCCATAGCCGAAGGCGCTCTCGAAGCGACGCCTCAGCGTCCGCTCGCTCATATGCAGGTGGCGCTGCAGGAAAGGAACCAAGGGCGTCTCCGGCGGCAGTCCTTCCTCGACAGCGTCAAAGGCTCTGCCCATCAGCGGATCGAGCGCATCGCGCCCTTGCGTGTGCATGCCGACCGTCTCTTCCAGTTGCCGCACCATGGCGTCGAGGTCCGGCGCGGCCTTGATGCGGTCGGACAGCGCCCGGGCGCGCGTGCCCCAGAGCTGGCCAAGGTCGAGGCGTTCGCCGACGATCTCGCTGGCCGGCACGCCGAGCCAACCGGCGGCGGCTCCCGGCCGGAAGCGGAAGCCGACGATCACCGCGCCGGAGGTTGGCCTTTCGATCTGCGGCTCCTTGTCCGGACCGGCGATGCGGAACCGGCCGTCGATCCATTGCAGGTCGATGGTTGCGTCGGGCGTGATCACGATCGGCGGGACAGCCTGATGATCCATGCGATGCACCCAGAGCGCGGAAAAGGCGCCAGCCAGGCCTCGGGCTACGGGCCGCTCCCGAAAGAAGCCGGTGGTCTGCGCCAGAACCGGTTCCATTTCTTCTCCGATCTGCTCCGCCCGGATCGGTGCGACGGTCATTTTGGCCGAAATCTTCAATGCCGGCCGCGTCATCCGTGGCAAAACGGATGCAGCTTTACAGCGCTTCATGCGCTTCTGTCAGACCGCGTCCGTTTCCGAATGTGGTCCCGAATATAGAAAGGAGTGAGAGAAATGAAAGCTCGCATCACCGTCGTCACGCTTGGCGTCGACGACCTGGAAGCGTCGCTTAGATTCTACCGCGACGGCCTGGGCCTGCCGACCGAAGGCATCATCGGCCGCGAGTTCGAACACGGGGCCGTCGCCTTCTTCGAGCTCGCCGGCGGCTTGAAGTTCGCCATCTTCGAGCGTTCGAGCATCGCCCACGACGCCACCGTGCCACAGAGCGGCCGCAGCCCGACCGAGCTAACCATCGGCCACAATGTGGCCAGCGAAGCCGAAGTCGACGCCGTGATGGCAGAGGCCATCAAGGCCGGCGCGCACGTGGTCAAGCCGGCTCAAAAGACCTTCTGGGGCGGCTATGCCGGCTATTTCCAGGACCCAGACGATCATCTCTGGGAGGTCGTCTACAACCCCGCTTTCATCCCTGAGGACTAGGCACTACAGGCCCATATTCCGTCGAAAGGAGGTCGTCATGTTTGTTCAGAACGCTCAGGCGCTTGGCGCGCTTCTAATCGGCGGCGTGTTCATCCTCGCCGGCATCGAGCACTTCGTGAAATTCAAGGCGATGCGCGGCTATCTGGCCGCGCAGCGCTTTCCGGCGCCTTCCTTCATGCTCGCCGCCGGCTCGGCGCTCGAGATCGTCGCCGGCCTGATGCTTGTGCTGGGCCTCGCCATGCCCTTCGCCGCCGGCGCGCTCGTCGTGTTCACGCTGACCGCGAATTTCATGCTGCTCCGCTTCTGGGCATCCGAGGAGCCGGAACGGCAGGTGCTGCGCAATGCCTTTCTGATCAACGTCGCGGTCATTGGCGGGCTGCTGCTTGCGGCAACGACCTAGCCAGTGACATCTGGAACGATGTTTTCTGGAAACCATTGTTTTCGCAACCGCTTGACCGCCGCCAAGCGAATCCGCACAGTGCGCGCAACCGATCTTGAGAGGCTGTCATGACTCGCTTCGCTCATTCCGCTCTTGCCGCGCTGATTTCGCTTCTGACGCCGCTTGGCACGTCGCTTGGCTTCACCCAGGCCGCGCATGCAGCCGACCTTGCCGTCTACACCGAGGATGACGGTGGCGTCTGCGGTCAGCCCTGGGTGCTGAGCAAGATCACCAGCCGCTTCTCATATCAGGTGCGTCACGTGCCGCATCTGCCGGATGTTGCGATCACCGACTTCCATCGCGTTCACCAGCATCGCTATTTGCCGGCCAGCGACGAATGGCCGATCGGCCGGCGCTATTGCGGCGCCACCGTCAGCCTGTCGGATGGCCGCGACCGCACCATCTGGTACCTGATCGAGGAAGGGCAGGGCTTTGCCTCGATCGGCGACAATGTCGAGTTCTGCGTCTCGGGCTTCGACCGCTGGATGGTCTATAACGGTCGCTGCCGCGTGCTGCGGTAAAGGTCAGCCTGCTTCTGATTTAAGAAACTGCGGCGCCCATGGCGGCCGCCGCAGCCATGTGTTGCCAATCAATCGCCGCAACGACGCGATGAACCTTGGATGGAAGCTTGCCGCCACCATCCGTGGCGTCACGTAGGTTCGGTGGTCAGGGAGGCGCGGAATCCGCCTGACTCCTGGATGCCGGACACGCAAGTTCATTCGGAGTGACGCCGACATCGGCCCTATCGCGAATATTGCGGGCTGCCGCCTATCGCCGGAAGGCAAATCGGCTAATCTGACCGCCCGAGAGCACAAATCACTTTCGGGAGTTTTTATGGATCTTGCCACCATATTTGCCTTCGCGGCCGCCTTCTTCGTCTTCGCCGCCAGCCCAGGGCCCGACAATATGACGATCGTCGCCCGCACGATCTCCAACGGCCCGGCATCGGGCATCGCCTACGGCATCGGCACGGTGGTCGGCATCCTGATCTTCCTGAGCCTCGCGGCTTTTGGCCTGTCGATTGTCGCCACCAAGATGGCGATCCTCATGACGGTGCTTCGCTACGGCGGCGCGGCCTACCTGATCTGGATGGGCATCAGGCTATGGAGCGCTGCGCCGGTCGTGCCGGAACTGCAGCCCGTCTCCGAGCGGCGCGGATTGCTTGCTATTTTCGCCACCGGGGTCGCGCTCAATCTAGGCAATCCGAAGATGCCGCTGTTCTACCTGGCGCTGCTGCCCAATGTGGTCGGCACCTCGCTCGACGCCGGTCGTGTCTGCGTGCTGATGGTGGTGATCGTAGCTGTCGAGATCGTGGTGATCGGTGGACATGTCGTGCTCGCCGGCCGCGCCCGCAAACTGCTGCGCACACCGAAGATCGTGCGCCGGGTGAACCGTGCGGCGGGCGGCGTGATGGTCGGCGCCGGCGTCGCGGTCGCCGTAACGCGCTGACGCCGGGCGACTTGCCAATTTGACAAAAAGCAGAGCTACCGCTAGAAAAGAGACAGACCTGTCTCATCACCTTGGCGACATGACCCCTTCATCGCCTTCCGCCAAACGCCAGCATGTTATCGACACGGCGTACGCGCTGTTCAAGCGCGACGGCTTCCATGCCACCGGCATCGACCGCATCATTGCCGAAGCCGACATCGCCAAGATGACGATGTACCGCCACTTCCCGGCGAAGGACGAGCTGATCGTCGCGGTGCTGGAGCATCGCGCGGCGCGTTTCGAACGCCAGCTCGACCGGCTGGCGGCGACGGCGGGCACGGCGGCGGCGAAGATAGCGACGATCCTTGACTGGCACGAGCGCTGGTTTCGCGATCCGGATTTCCACGGCTGCCTGTTCGCGCATGCTCTCGCCGAGTTCGGCGATCCCGATCATCCGGTGTTCAAGGCCGCCAGCCACCAGAAGAACGGCTTGCGGACGCGCATGCGTTCCATACTCGAGAAGGAGATGCCGACCGAGCCGGCCGAGGGCGCCGCGGCGGCGCTGTTGATGCTGATCGAGGGCGCGACACTGATGGCTCAGATGGGAGTGCCAGCTGCCGCCATCGACGGCGCCCGCAAGGCGGCTTCCGCCATCATCGCCAGCGCGCGGGCGCCGCGATGAACGCGACGGTCGTCGGGCTGGCGCTGTTCGCGGCAATTCTGCATGCCAGCTGGAACGCCTTCCTGCGGACCGGGGCCGACAGGCTGTGGACGGTCACCGTCATGAGCTTTTCGAGCACGGCTGCCGCCATTGTCCTGGCGCTCTTCCATCCGCTGCCGGCCGCGCCTGCCTGGCCC
>NZ_RZSL01000399.1:0-5745 GCF_003997355.1 Mesorhizobium sp. M1E.F.Ca.ET.041.01.1.1
CTCCAAGAACGCCGTGCCCTCGCCGATGGTCGGTACCGCCTATCTGGCGCCCGCTCCCGACGCCAAGCCGTTCGTCGAGATCGGCCAGAAGGTGAAGGAAGGCCAGACGCTGCTCATCATCGAAGCGATGAAGACGATGAACCAGATTCCCTCGCCGCGCGCCGGTACAGTCACGGCCATCCTGATCGAGGACGCCCAACCGGTCGAATACGGCATGCCGCTCGTGGTCATCGAGTAGAGCCGGGACCAGCGGAGAGATGTTCCAGAAGGTCCTCATCGCCAATCGCGGCGAAATCGCACTCCGGGTGCTGCGCGCCTGCAAGGAGCTCGGCATCCAGACGGTGGTCGTCCATTCGACGGCCGATTCGGACGCCATGCATGTGCGCCTCGCCGACGAGAGCGTCTGCATTGGTCCGCCGCCAGCGCGCGAAAGCTATCTCAACATCCATCAGATCGTCGCCGCCTGCGAGATCACCGGCGCCGACGCGGTGCATCCGGGCTACGGCTTCCTCTCGGAGAACGCCAAGTTCGCCGACATCCTCGCCGCCCACAACATCACCTTCATCGGCCCGTCGGGCGACCATATCCGCGTCATGGGCGACAAGATCGAGGCCAAGCGCACGGCAAAGCGCCTCGGTATCCCGGTGGTGCCTGGCTCCGACGGCGCGATCAGCGACGAGAAGGAAGCCAAGCGCGTCGCCGCCGAGATCGGCTATCCGGTGATCATCAAGGCTTCGGCCGGCGGCGGCGGCCGCGGCATGAAGGTGGCGCGCACTGAAGCCGACCTCGAAGTGGGGCTGCATACAGCAAAGTCGGAAGCGGGTGCGGCCTTCGGCGACGACGCCGTGTACATCGAGAAATATCTGGAAAAGCCGCGCCATATCGAATTGCAGGTGTTCGGCGACGGCGCCGGCCGCGGCGTGCATTTCGGCGAGCGCGACTGCTCGCTGCAGCGCCGCCACCAGAAGGTGTGGGAGGAGGCCAACTCGCCCGCGCTCAATGCAGAGGAGCGCGCGCGCATCGGCGGCATTTGCGCCAAGGCGATCGCCGATCTCGGCTATTCCGGCGCCGGCACCATCGAATTCCTCTACGAGAACGGCGAGTTCTATTTCATCGAGATGAACACCCGCCTGCAGGTCGAGCATCCGGTGACGGAAGCAATCACCGGCATCGACCTCGTGCACGAGCAGATTCGCGTCGCCTCCGGCGGCGGGCTGTCGGTCCGGCAGGAAGACATCAAGTTCAACGGCCACGCCATCGAGTGCCGCATCAACGCCGAGGACCCGCGCACCTTCACGCCGTCGCCCGGCACGATCACGCATTTCCACACGCCCGGCGGCCTCGGCGTCCGAGTCGATTCCGGCGTCTATTCCGGCTACAGAATCCCGCCCTACTACGACAGCCTGATCGGCAAGCTGATCGTGCATGGCCGCAACCGCGTCGAATGCATGATGCGGCTGCGGCGGGCGCTGGACGAGTTCGTCGTCGACGGCATCAAGACGACGCTGCCGCTGTTCCGTGATCTGGTCGGCAATCCGGACATCGCCAATGGCGACTACGACATCCACTGGCTTGAAAAATATTTGGCCGATGAGGATTAGGGTCTTGCAGTTATAATGGCGCAATGACCCGTCCCTACGCGCCCGGCTACCGCATCCCGACCGACCTGCTGCTGAAAGCTTATGCCTCGGGCGTCTTCCCGATGGCCGAGAGCGCGACCGATCCGGAAGTGTTCTGGGTGCGGCCGGAGACGCGCGGCATCATCCCGCTTGACGGGTTCCACACGCCGCGCAGCCTGAAGAAGACGATCCGCAAGCACCCCTTCGACATACGCTACGATTTCGACTTCGAGGCGACGATCGACGGTTGCGCCGAAAAACGCGACGAGCGCCGCTCGACCTGGATCAACGCGCCGATCCGCGAAGCCTATGTCGATCTCTTCCGGCTGGGCCACTGCCATTCCGTCGAGGCATGGCGCGAAGGCCGGCTGGTCGGCGGTCTCTATGGCGTGTCGCTCGGGCGCGTGTTCTTCGGCGAAAGCATGTTCGCCAAGGAAACCGACGCCTCGAAGACTTGCCTCTACTATCTCGTGGAGCGGCTGAACGCGCGCCGCTTTGCGCTCCTCGACACGCAGTTCACCACCGAGCACCTCAAGCGCTTCGGCGCCATCGACGTGCCGCGCAGCCGCTATGAGACGATGCTGGCCGAGGCCTTGAAGGGCGAGGCGGTTTTCTATCCCTGAGGTCTGTCAGTCTTCGGTCGATGATTCGATCGGTGTCTGCGAATGAAACATCATCTTCCAGCCATCGGCACGATGGACATAGCCGGTGCTGACGATGGCGGCATAGGGTTCGCCGTTTTCCCTCGTCGCGCGAGCCTCGTAGGTGAGCATCACGATATCACTACCCGGCTCGACCATGCCTTTCAGCCGGATGTCGAGATCGCGCCAGCGATTGGGCTTCGTGGCGGTCTTGGCCAGATCGGCATTGGTCATCGCTTTCGCCATCTCTGGAAAGGCGACAAGGCATTCCACATCGGCATGGGCCGCGAAGTAGGCGGAACTGCCGGTCCAGAACCCTTTCTCGATATCGAGAAGCTCTTTCTTGCTGGCAGTGATCGGCCTGATCTTTGCCATGGAAACCTCCCGTTGCTATCGCCGTTTATCCAACGGATTGCGAAAAAGAGGGTTCCGAGGTCAGTTCGCGTCGGTTGAGTCGGTGCCGTCCGGCGCGGGCGCGGCATCCGTCGGCTCAGGTGCTGCCTCGGCGGGCTGCTCTTGCGCCGGAGCCTTGGGCTTTGCGGCTTCGCTCTTCGGCTTGTCCGTATCGGCCTTGGCGGCGGTCGGCGGCGGCACATCCGACTTCTGCTTGCAGCCCTTCAGCCAGACGTCATAGACGGCGTGCTCGACGGCATTGAGGCCAGGGCTTTCGGCGAACATCCAGCCGGTGAAGATGCGGCGGATCTTGCGGTCAAGCGTGATCTCGTCGACTTCGACGAAGGAATCGGTCTTCGGCTGCTCGGTCTCCGGCCGCGAATAGCAGACGCGCGGCGTCACCTGCAGGGCGCCGAACTGCACGGTCTCGTCGATATAGACGTCGAAGGTGATGATGCGGCCGGTGATCTTGTCGATGCCGGCGAATTCGGCGACCGGGTTGGTGATACGGTCGGAAACTGGCGGCGTTGCCGGCGCCGGCGGTGCGGCGAACACCGCCGTCGAGGCGGCCAGAACGGACGCTGTCGCGAACAATCCCGTCGAGATTCGGCTCATGCAAGGATACCGGTGGTTGCGCCCGGGTGATTCTCTGTCGCCCAAGGCTAGTCATGGCTGCGATATCAGCAAGCAGCTAAACGCCAATTGTGGCGACAAAGGACCGAAGGACGCGTTTACGAACCGGGTGTCCAGGCGTCGTAGTCGCCGGTCACCTGCGGGCGATGCTGGTTGGTCAGGATGGAACCCTGCGGGCGATAGGCGCCGGGCGTTCCGGTCAGGTTGGGCCGGTGCGGCTTCTGCCACTCGCGAGCCTTGTAGCTCTCGCTCGAGGGAGGCGTGTCGACGCGGTGATGCATCCAGCCATGCCAGCCCGGTGGGATCTTCGAGGCTTCGGAATAATCGCGATAGATGACCCAGCGGCGGGTGCGGCCTTCCGAGTCGATGCCGCCTTCGTAATAGACGTTGCCGGCCTCGTCCTCGCCGACCTTCTTGCCGAAGCGCCAGGTGTGGAAACGTGTGCCCAGAGTCTGGCTGTTCCACCAGGTGAAAAACTGCAGCAGGAAAGTTTTCATCCGGATCCTCGTGGCGGCAGCGGCCGCGCCGTTCCTGCTTATGGCGTCAGGCCATCGCGAAGGCAAGGGTTTTGCCGCGACGCCGATGTAAATGCTTCGTGCGCTAAAGCGCGTCGCGCTGAAATCGATTCGGGCGACGCGCTTTAGTTTTTGTTTTTTATGCATGTCGTTTTCGCAAAACGGCTGCACACCTTTGCGCGAGATTGCATTAATCGATACACCCGCGGAGATGTCGCCGCCTCGGCTTGCCAAGCGCCGCCTGTATTTCTAAAGCTCGCACGCCCGCAAAGCGGGCATCTGGCCCAGGCCGGTGAGGGAGGTGAGGATTGGCCCCAGAACGGTCCACCGGCAATCGGATCGGCGCCGAAGACATCCGTCGCCGCAAGGGTGGCGTGCCGATCGTCTGCCTCACCGCCTATAGCTATCCAATAGCGCGCATGCTCGATCCGCATGTCGACCTGCTTTTGGTCGGCGACAGCGTCGCCATGGTGCTGCATGGCCACGCCACGACGCTCGGCGCCTCGCTGGAGATGATGATCGCGCATGGACAGGCGGTAATGCGCGGCTCGGCAAAAGCCTGCGTGGTCGTCGACATGCCCGCGGGCAGCTACGAGGGCTCCCCGGCGGACGCCGTTGCCTCGGCAAGGCGCATCGTCAATGAGACAGGCTGCCAGGCGGTCAAGCTCGAGGGCGGTGTCGACATGGCCGCGCAGATCGCGGCCATCGTCGCCGAAGGCATCCCGGTCATGGGCCATATCGGCCTGCAGCCGCAATCCGTGGAAAAGGACGGCGGCTACAGGATCAAGGGCCGCACCAGAGAAAACGTCGAAGCCCTCTTTCGCGACGCCGAAGCGGTCGAAAAGGCCGGCGCCTTCTCGGTCGTTATCGAGGGGACGGTGGAGGCCGTGGCTTCGGATCTCACCCGCCATATCGCCATCCCGACCATCGGCATCGGCGCCAGCAGCGACTGCGACGGCCAGATCCTGGTCATAGACGACATGATCGGCATGACGGTCGACCGGGTGCCGAAATTCGTCAAGGAATACGCAAACCTGCGCGACACCATTTCGGACGCGGCAGCGCACTACGCCGCCGAGGTGCGCAGCCGCGCATTTCCAGGACGGGACCACGTCTTTTCGGCGACGTCGAGCAAGGACAAGGCATGAGCGGACCAATCGTCGTCGACAGCGTCGCCGCACTCCGCGCGCAAATCCGGGACTGGCACCGGGAGGGCCTCACGGTCGCCATGGTGCCGACCATGGGCGCCCTGCATGACGGCCATATCTCGCTGGTCAGGATCGCGCTTGAAAAGGCCGAGCGCTGCGTCGTCTCGATCTTCGTCAATCCGGCCCAGTTCGCGCCGACAGAGGATCTGGACAAATATCCGCGCCAACTGGCCCGGGATATCGACCGGCTTCGGGAAACAGGCGCGCATCTCGCCTTCACGCCGACCGTCGCGGAAATGTACCCTGCCGGGTTCGCCACCAAAATCTCGGTCGGTGGCCCCTCCGCCGGTCTGGAAACGGATTTCAGGCCGGCCTTCTTCGACGGCGTCGCTATCGTTGTGACCAAGCTTTTCCTGCAGGCCGCGCCCGATTGCGCGGTGTTCGGCGAGAAGGACTACCAGCAGCTTTGCGTCGTCAGGCAGCTTTGCCGCGATCTCGATCTGCCGGTCGACATCATCGGCGGGCCGACGGTGCGCGATTCGCATGGCCTCGCCATGTCGTCCCGCAACGCCTATCTCGGCGAGGCCGAACTCGATATCGCGCGCAAGCTCAACGCGGTTCTGCGTCAGACCGCGACGGAACTGGCATCCGGCGCGGATGAGGCAGGCGCCACGGGCGAGGCCACGGAAGCGCTTGTCCGAGCGGGGTTTCGAAAAGTCGACTACGTCGCCGCACGCGAGGCCGTGACGCTCAGGCCCTGGCGGGGGGATCGCGACGGCCGCCTGCTCGCGGCGGC
>NZ_RZSL01000039.1:0-21649 GCF_003997355.1 Mesorhizobium sp. M1E.F.Ca.ET.041.01.1.1
GGTCGGCGGTGGCAGCGAGGGCGCCTGGCCGAGCCGCTCGGCGGCGGCGAAACGGCCGGCGAGCAGGCCGATCGCGGCGCTCTCGACATAGCCTTCGCAGCCGGTGATCTGGCCGGCAAAGCGTAGGCCCGGCCGCAATTTGAGCTGCAGCGACGGATCGAGCAGCGTCGGCGAGTTGATGTAGGTGTTGCGGTGCAAGCCGCCGAGGCGCGCGAACTCGGCGTTCTCTAGCCCCGGAATGGTGCGGAAGATGCGCACCTGCTCGGCATGCTTCAGCTTGGTCTGGAAACCGACCATGTTGTAGAGCGTGCCCAGCGCATTGTCCTGGCGAAGCTGCACCACCGCATAGGCCTTGACCGAGGGATTATGGACGTTGGTCAGGCCCATCGGCTTCATCGGACCGTAGCGCAGCGTCTCGACGCCGCGCTCGGCCATCACCTCGATCGGCAGGCAGCCATCGAAATAGGGCGTGCCTTCCCACTGTTTGAACTCGGTTTTTTGGCCCTCCAGCAACGCCGCCACGAAAGCGAGATATTGCTCCTTGTCCATCGGGCAGTTGATGTAGTCCTTGCCGGTGCCGCCGGGGCCGACCTTGTCGTAGCGCGACTGGAACCAGCAGGTGTTCATGTCGATCGTGTCGAAATGAACGATCGGCGCGATGGCGTCGAAGAAGGCGAGCGCATCGGCGCCGGTTGCTTCGGCGATCGATTGCGCCAGCGAGGGCGCCGTCAGCGGGCCGGTGGCGATGATCGCCTGGTCCCAATCCTCGGGCGGCAGTCCCGGCACTTCCTCGCGCTGGATGGTGATCAGCGGATGCGCTTCGATCTTTGCGGTGACCGCATCGGAAAAGCCGTCGCGGTCGACAGCGAGCGCGCCGCCGGCGGGCACCTGGTGAGCGTCGCCGGCGCTCATGATCAGCGAGCCGGCAAGCCGCATTTCGGCGTGCAGCAGGCCCACCGCATTGGTCTCGGCGTCGTCCGAGCGAAACGAGTTGGAGCAGACGAGCTCGGCCAGCCCGTCGGTCTTGTGGGCATCGGTGCCGCGCACCGGGCGCATTTCGTGCAGCACGACCGGAACGCCGGCCTCGGCGATTTGCCATGCCGCCTCGGAGCCGGCGAGGCCACCACCGATGACGTGAACGGGATCTTTGCTCATGAGCGCCGGAATAGTCGCTTGGCGCGGCGAATGCAATTGCCGGCTTCGGCGGGCTGGTGCGGGAAGACTGCCCCCTAGCTATTTGTTTTACGCAATTCCGGACGAAGCTTACGGCGACGTCGCCGAGCCCAACCGCTGCACACTTTTTCTGGAATTGCTCCAAAAACAACAACGCCCGCCGGGGGAGGAGGTCCGGCGGGCGCCGTTTCGGTGGTCAACCCTCGGGAGGAGGTGAGGGTTGGCCGTATCCGTCAGGGTCGGGGAGGAGGTCGACCCTGGCGAAATGCCTTGCTTAGACCGCCTTGCGGGCGATCGTCTTGATCTCGTCGCGAACGATACCGAGATCGTGGAGCTGGCGGTTCGAAAGCCGACCCAGCTCGGAAACCGTCTCGCGATAAACGCGCCAGTTACGGTAGCTGCGGATCAGGTTCATTGTCTTACTCTTCTCAAAACTGGTTCGGACCATTCGCGGTCCGAAGCGGATTAGACCGCCTTGCGGGCGACGTAGTGGATGTCGCTGCGGCTGATGCCGAGGTCGGTCAGTTCACGGTTCGACAGGCGGTTCAGCTCGGAAACGGTTTCCCGGTAGCGGCGCCAGTTGCGGTAGTTGCGGATCAGGTTCATGGTAGTGCTCGTTTCGTCTTTAGTTCGGATCATTCCGTTTGTGTACGAACAGAAAATAGGTCGGATTATATCGGTTTAAAAGTGTCATTGGCGCATGGCAGCAATGCAATTTGTGCAATGCAACATTAACGACCCTTCACGCTTGCGACACAAAGAAGACCGAATCGGAAAATGCCGCTGCGTCAACGGTTTGGCCCTTGCGGCTAAAAAAATGACCAAGCTTGGGGGAAACGCATGGCGGGCTATGCGACACGGGTGAGGGCGGATATTGCCCGCTGGCGGGAGGCGGGCCTGATCGATGCGGCGACGGCCGATGCATTGGCGCGCGACGTGGCCGCCAACGAGCGCACCTCGCTGAGCTTCGGCTCGATCCTGGCGATGATGGCCGCACTGCTGTTCGGCGCTGCGATACTCATCTTCGTGGCCGCCAACTGGGAAGCCATTCCCCGGCTGGCGCGCGTGGCGGCGCTGTTTGCCGTCATCGTCGGCGGCTATGTCGGCGGTGCGTTGCTGAAGACACGCGATCACGCGGCGATCGGCGAGGCGCTGTGGGTCGTCGCCGCCGCGGCCTTCGGCGGATCGATCGCGCTGATCGGCCAGATGTATCACCTGTCGGGAGACGAGGCCGCGGCGCTGCTGACCTGGTGCGCCGGCACCGCGCTGGCGGCGGTCGCATTGCGCTCGAACCCCCTCACCGTGGCTGCGGTCGGCATCGCCGATGCCTGGTTGTTCCTCAAATGGGGCGGATTTTTCCGCCGGGCCGAGTTTCCCTATCTCTTCGCGGCAATTGCGCTGGTGCTGTTTGCCATTTCATTCTGGACACGCAGCCAGGCGGCGCGACACCTGATCGTCCTTTCGATCCTGTTCTATCTCGTGCTGCTGGCGATAGATCACAACACGCTGCAAGTCGCCATTCCGCTCGTGCTCGTCTCAGCGGCGCTGTTCGCGGCTGCAATCTTCGCCGCGGAACCCGTCGACAGGATCGTGCAGCTCGGCGGCCGGCTGCCCTTGCACGCGCTTATCGGTTTTCTCACCGGCCTGGCGATGGTCCAGTTCGAACTGGGCGATGAGGCGAGCTACAACAGCGGCTTTGCCATTGCCTCGGCGACCGCGCTTGCCGGCATCGTCGCGGCGATCATGCTGGGCGGTCGTGAGAGCAGGGGCTTGCGCTGGGTGGCCTATGCCGGCTTCGCCTTCGAACTCGCCATCATCTATGTGGTGATGCTGCAGTCGATGCTCGACACGGCGGGCTTCTTCCTGTCCGCGGCCGTGCTGCTGGGGATACTGGCGCTGGTCATCATCCGCGTCGAAAAGCGCATGAAGACGCCTGCCGGGGGAGGAGCAGCGGCATGACCGGGAAAAGACTGATCATCTCGGCGCTGGTGCTGGCGCTTTTCCAGATCGGCTTCCTGAGCTGGATCATTGCCGGACGCGCGGCGATCCTGCGCAACGGCAAGGAAGTGGTTTTGAAGATCGAGCCTGTGGACCCACGCGATCTTCTGCGCGGCGACTACATCTCGCTTGGCTATGACATATCGCGCATCCCGGTGAGGCTCATCGCCAACATTCCGCCTGGCAAGTTCACCAGCAACGATTCCGAGCTCGTCGTCAGGTTGAAGAAGGGTGCCGACGGCTACTGGCAGCCGAGCGCGGCATGGTTCGATCAGGCGCCGGCGCCTGCCGCTTCCGATGAGGCCGACATTGTCGGCCATGTGGCGGATGGCTGGGATCTACGCTCACCCAACATGACGATCGCGCCGGAATACGGGATCGAGCGCTTCTATCTGCCCGAAGGCCAGGGCGTGGCGATCCAGAATGACATGCGCGTGCGGCCGTTCGGCATCAAGCTGGCGCTGTCAGCCAACGGCGCGGCGCAGATCAAGGCGCTCATGGACGGCAGCAAGACGCTGTTCGAGGAGCCGCTTTATTAGTGTGTACGGCCTTGGCGTGAGCGCGACGGTCCGCCTGAACGGTGGTCTCGGTTATCGCTGAACACTGCCTGTCTCTGCGATGATTTTGAGATAGGGACCAATCGAAATCGTATAGCTAAAGTTTGCTACGCCTTTTTCCTGCTTGTGTATCGAGGGGCTGCGTACAACCCAGTCATAGACGCCCGAGACAATGCAGCGATCGTCAACGCAGTTGACCATAATGCTGTCATTGCGGACGCTATATCCGCGTTCAGGCCATCGCTGATAATAGTTCCTCTTGTCCTGAATGATCGAGCTCAGGTTCGTCAACTTGCCATAATAGTCGACCGTGGGAGCGTAGGACGCCTGAGCTTGAGCAAGAGCGAAATCGTCGTTGTCGCCATGATGCTCGATGAGATCCTTGACGAAGGCGACCGCTACGCTTTCCGGCTGTTGCGTGGCATCGGGTACAGGGGAAGGCACGGGCGCGGGATTTGGCCTCGCAGACATCTGCGATGTATCTGCCGGCGATTGGCTCGTTTCGGCATTGGTCACGCGCAAGTCAGCCATTTCGCTCGCCGACAGGTATCTTATATCATGCTTGCCGTAGCTCGAAGCCAATTCCATCAGCTTGGGATCCACTCCCATCTCGACTACATAGGCTAGGACTGCGGCCGTTCCGAGCTGGACACGGGCGTCAGCCTCTTCGTTGGACATCCCGTCAGCCGGTTTGAGGAACGGCCGGTGAATACCGATAGAACCTGGTTCGGCAATACGGTGGACGCCACCCAAGAAGGCCAGTGAGCAGGCCGAAGCGCACTGCAATTGGCGAACCTGAAGCGTATCCAACCCTGCCGCGCGGATCATGCGCCCCAGCCGAATCGCACTGCCGACATTGCCGCCGGGCGAGTTGAATACGATCACCCTGGCCCCGCTGCTCGCAACCGCGTTGCCTAAGGCGTTCACGGGTTCGTTGGCGCCAAATTCACCGGAGACAACAAGCATCGGCTGCCCGCCCGGAGAGGAGGCCGCAGTGTACTCTAAAGCCTCAACCTGACATGTCGCTGCGGCGAGAGCTGACCCAACCCCTAGAACCAGAGAAACGACGCGCACAACCTGACAGAGCCCCAACCCACCTGCTGCAACTAAGAACCTGTTAACGGGCTATTTCAAGTGCATCGGATAGGCAAAAAGCGGAATTGTCTCCGCGGGCGTAAGGCCTTGCTCGCGCCGCCAGGAATTGATTGCTCCGGTCGTTCTTTTGCCAAGGCTTCGGAGAGGCCCTTTTGCTCACTGATCTTCAGGTGGCTCGTCGCCCGAAGCTCGTCAGAGCGAAGGATGGTGCGGATGAAGGGACTCGAACCCCCACGCCTTTCGGCACTGGAACCTAAATCCAGGGCGTCTACCAATTCCGCCACATCCGCGTTCCCCGGCAATCCCATGTAGCCATCATTCTGTCAATGTGAGGGTCCAAATGGGTCGGGGTCCAAATGGCCGTCATTCGCCTAATCGCGAAGATAGTTGAAAATTAGCCTAGCCTGTGACAAAAGGCGTGTCGAATGTGACGGGACGCGACTATCCGCTTCTGCAGAATGCAAGAAGAAGTAGGAAAAACAAAGACTTCTTCACATTTTGGAAGCGGGGTTCAGGAGAGTTTGAGCCGCGACAGCGGTCAGATCACCGGGTTCCGTACCAAAAGCCATTTCCGGCAAGATTATACCGGCAGGCTGTGAACGGCTAGGAACCGTTTGGCAGCCTCATTGGTGAAAACAAAGGTTTTAGGATGCAGGTCACCGAAACGCTCAACTCCGGTCTCAAGCGCGAGATCAAGATCACCGTGCCGGCCGGTGACATGGAAGCCAAGCTGATGGCGCGGCTCAACGACGCCCGCGAAAAGGTGCGGATCAACGGCTTCCGCCCGGGCAAGGTGCCGGTGCAGCACCTGCGCAAGGTGTACGGCAAGTCGTTCATGGCCGAAGTCGTCAACGAGATCCTCAACGACTCGACCCGCTCGATCATCTCGGGCCGCGGCGAAAAGGCTGCCATGCAGCCCGAAGTGATCATGACCGAGGACGAGAAGGAAGCCGAGAAGATCCTGGCCGGCGGCGCCGACTTCGAGTTCCGTCTCAATTACGAAGTCATCCCGGCGATCGAGATCAAGGATTTCTCCGACATCAAGGTGACGCGCCAGGTTTACGACGTGCCGGGGTCGGAAGTCGAAGACCAGGTGAAGCGCGTCGCCGAATCCGCGCGCAGCTACGAGCCTAAGGATGGCAAGGCCGCTGAGGGCGACCGCGTGACCATCGACTATGTCGGAAAGATCGGCGGCGAGGCCTTTGCCGGCGGCGCCGGCACGGACCAGCCGCTGGTGCTGGGCTCCAAGGAGTTCATCCCGGGCTTCGAGGATCAACTGATCGGCACCAAGGCCGGTGACGAGAAGCTGGTCACCGTCACCTTCCCCGAGAACTACCAGGCGGCGCATCTGGCCGGCAAGGAAGCCACCTTCGACGTCACCGTCAAGGAAGTGGCGAAGCCCGGCGAAATCGAAGTCACTGACGAGACCGCCAAGAACCTTGGCCTGGAATCGCTGGAGCGTCTTCGCGAGATCGTGCGCGGCCAGATCGAGAACCAGTTCGGTTCGATGACCCGCCAGAAGGTGAAGCGCCAGCTGCTCGACCAGCTCGACGCCGCCTATTCCTTCGAGGCGCCGTCGAAGCTCGTCGAAGCCGAGTTCAACAACATCTGGGCGCAGGTCAACCGAGACCTCGAAGCGGCCAGCCGTACCTTCGCCGACGAGGAGACCACGGAAGAAGAGGCGCGCGCCGAATATATGCGTCTGGCCGAACGCCGCGTGCGTCTCGGCCTGGTTCTCGCCGAGATCGGCGAGAAGGCCGGCGTCACCGTGTCGGACGAGGAGTTGCAGCGCGGCCTGTTCGAACAGGTTCGCCGCTTCCCGGCCAACCAGCAGCAGGAAGCCTTCGAGTTCTATCGCAACAACCCGGAGGCGATCAATTCGCTGCGCGCGCCAATGTTCGAGGAAAAGGTCGTCGATTATCTGCTCGGCCAGATCTCGGTAAACGACGTCAAGGTCAGCAAGGAAGAGCTGATGGCCGACGACGAGGAGGCAGACACCGCGACCAAGGCGAAGCCGGCGAAGAAGGCTTCCTCGAAGAAGGCCGAGGCCAAGGCAAGCGAAGCAAAGGCGGGCGAAACCGCCGACGAGGCGGAAGAGCCGAAGAAGAAGGCCGCGCCGAAGAAGAAGGCCGCCAAGGACGCCGAGTAAAACGGCTCGACAATCTGATTTCGAAAGGCCGCCCCTCGGGCGGCCTTTTTCGTTGTTGCCGCACGGCAACACAGCAGACTTCAGATGAATTCCCACTGCTGGCGATACCGAACGTTGATGATTATCTGCGCGGTATCGCATTTCGCAGGGTCGTTTGGAGGTACCGGTGAGGCAGGCATTCAGGACGAGGGGCGTGGTTGTTGCCGCGGCGCTCCTGCTTGCCGCGGCCATGGAGAATGCTCAGGCCGGTCCGGATCTCGGCAACTGGCGTGTCGACGCCGGCGGCGACGGCCAGGTAACGGCATCGCTCCACGCCACCAACAAGTTGATCACCGGCGGCGGCGCGCTGGGCTACAGCCCGGTGCTGACGCTGGCCTGCCGGCCCGGCGGCGAACCGCGCTGGAGCGAATGGCTGCAGCTCAACGACGCGGTCTCCGCCAGCCGCAAGATCACCATGTCGGTCATGGTCGACGGCGGCAGCAAATTCGATGAGAGCTGGTCTGTCGGCCCGCGCGGCAAATTGCTGGTCAGGGAAGGCGACGACGGCATCAAGCGGCTGGTTTCGGCGAACCGTTTGTTGCTGTCATGGCGTTTCGGCCTGTTGTCCGGGCGCGGCGAGGCCGATTTCGAGCTCACCGGGCTCTCCGAGGCGATCGGCCAGATCGCGGCAAGCTGCAACACCGATCCGCCGTGAGCCGGCTCGGCTTGTAACCCTTCGCAAAATGTTGGCTTTCCTATCCGATGGCCGGATTCTGTGGTATGCGGGTAGCGCAACTCCACTGGGGAGATGCGGATATTCCGCTCTGCCATGAAGTGCAGCATGCCGCCGCGACCGGCACGCCGGCACAACGGCGATCAGGGAGGAAATGCCATGCGCGCAATCGCGTTCTTAGCCATCATGCCTGCTGTCGCTTTCACCGTGAATCCGTCACGGGCACAGGATGCCGCTGCAGGCGAGAAGGTCTTCACCAAATGCAAGGTTTGCCACGTCGCTGACAAGGACCAGAACAAGGTCGGTCCATCGCTGAATGGCGTCATCGGCCGCACGGCGGGCACGCACCCCGATTTCACCTATTCGACAGCCATGATCGAAGCCGGAAAATCCGGCGTCAAATGGGACGAGCCCACCCTGACAACGTATCTTCACGATCCCAAGGCCATGGTCAAAGGGACGAAGATGGCGTTTCCCGGCCTCAAGAACGATCAGGACATAGCCAACGTCATCGCTTATCTGAAACAGTTTTCCAAGTAAGCAACCCCACCGGTGGTGGCCTGCTCATCCCGAAGGAAGATCGTCGGCACTGCTGCCGGAATGCTGCGCTCTGCGCCGTCACGAAGGCAGCGCAAAGAAGCCCAATGCCAGCAGGATGATTATGCCAAGGCCGAGTATGAGAAGCGTCCGCGTGTCCATGACGTTCACCTTCGCAGCCTGAGGATAGCGAAAAAGCAGCTCTGGAGCCAGCGCGCCGCTGCGGCTGACCATTAATGCGCGTCACGCTGAAGCGGATTCGGGCGACGCGCTTTAAGTCTTTGTTTTGATGCATGTCGTTCTCCCAAAACCGCTGCGCACTTTTGGGCGACATGCATTAATGCGCATCACGCAGAACTGGCTGTGGTGCTGTCGATTCTCGGTCACGCCACCTGGCATTTGTACCGCAAGGTTATAGAGCCGCCGGCTGGCCCCAGACCGGCGAACTGAGCAGGCCCTGTTGTGACGGACCGGCGAGAGTGCCGGTGCGCTCAATAGGCCCGGTGGCTGAACCGCGCCTGACGCGCGCCCGTGGTCAGATTGCGGAAATCCTTGCCGCTGACATGCACAAGCGTCTTGTGGTCGCCGCCCTCGAAATAGACGTCGGCGGCATCGCCGAGGCTTTCGTCCAGAATAACCGGCACATCATAGGCGGCGCCGATCGGCGGTATGGCGCCGATGTCGCAATCATCGAAGAGCGATACCACCTCGTCCTCGGACGCGAGCCCGAGGCGCTTGTCCATCACGTCCTGCAGCTTGCCGAGCTCGATCCTGTGGGTGCTTGGGACCACCGCCAGCGCATAACCGAGTTCGTGGTGAACGACCACCGACTTCGCCATGATGCTGCCGGGCACATGCGCGGCGATGGCGCTCTGTCTGCTGGTGGCGGTTCGATGATGCGCGACGGTGTCGTAGAGGATTCCCTTGCTGTCAATAAAGTTCCTCAGTCTGCTTGCTATCGTCATTTTCCGCGTCCTCTGCTTGAGTTCACGACGCATGCGTCAAACCAAAATGGACGGGCGGCCTTATTGTTTCACGGCCAGTTGTTTCATGGCAAAGGCACCCGCCGTTCCCGGCTGGTTGTGTCGCGGCTGGATCGAACCGCGCGTCAGGGGCCGGGCCCGAAAAATGCGATACGGGTCAACAGCGTATAGTCGGCTTCGAGGACCATCATCGTCACGAAAACCAGCACCAATATCGGCGGCAGGATGATCGCATACATCATCGCCAGCCGCTCCCAGGCCATATGCATGAAGACGGCGACGATCAGTCCCGCCTTGAGCATCATGAAGATCAGGATCAGCGACCATCTGAGGTAGCCGTGGATACCGAAATAGTCGACCAGATAGGAGCAGGTGCTGAGGATGAACAGCCACGCCCAGACCACCAGATAGAGCTTGATCGGATGTTCCTGATGCGTGTCCGCCTTGGTGACGGCCGCCGCATCGTGGGTGGAATGCAGTGCGTGTTGTCCGAGACCGTTTGCGGTTGCTTCAGCCATATCTGCCTCTCAACAAAGCTGCTTCTCACCAAAGATAGAAGAAGGCGAAGATGAACACCCAGACCAGGTCGACGAAGTGCCAGTAGAGTCCCATGATCTCGACATTCTCGTAACGGCCACGGCGACTGGTGAAAAAACCGCGCCGCCCGGTGTCGAAGTCGCCACGCCAGACTTTTCGCGCCACGATGATCAGGAAGATCACGCCGATCGTGACGTGGGTGCCGTGGAAGCCGGTGATCATGAAGAAGGACGAGCCGAACTGCGCGGCGCCCCAGGGATTGCCCCAGGGTCGCACTCCCTCGGTGATGAGCTTGGTCCATTCGAAGGCCTGCATGCCGACAAATGTCGCGCCGAGCGCAGCGGTCAAGAGCATCAGGATCGCGGTTTTGCGGCGATCGCGGCGGTAGCCGAAATTGACCGCCATGGCCATGGTTCCGCTGCTCGAGATCAGCACGAAGGTCATGATGGCGATCAGGATGAGGGGGATCTCCGAGCCGCCGATGCGCAAGGCGAAGACCTCGCTTGGATTCGGCCACGGCACGCGGGTGGAAATCCGCGCCGTCATGTAGGAAAGCAGGAAGCAACCGAAGATGAAGGTGTCGCTGAGCAGGAAGATCCACATCATGGCCTTGCCCCAGGACACGTTCTTGAACGCGCGCTGATCCGAGGCCCAATCGGCGGCGATACCGCGCAAGCCCTCGGGGCGATTCAACTGGCCGCTATGTGTCGTCTCAGCCATCGCCTGCCTCCTAGGTCAGCAATTGCCGGCAAATGTCGATGAATGTCGCCGCCCAGCCGGCCAGAACGGCGAAGATGCCGAGCCAGACGAAAAGCAGGAAATGCCAATACATGGCGCAGAGCTCGACGCCGAGGCGCAACCGCTCCGGCCGGGCGCTGTTCCAGGCACTGGCGCTCGTCCTGCCAAGGCCGACCAGCCCGCCCATTATGTGCAGGCCATGCATTGCGGTGATCAGGTAGAAGAAGCTGTTGGCCGGGTTGGAGGCCAGCAGGTAGCCGTCTTCGGTCAGCTGCCGCCAGGCCGCCAACTGGCCGGCCAGGAAGGCGAGGGCGGTCAGCCCGGCCGTTGCAAGACCGAGCTTCACCATGTCCAACTGGCCTCTGCGCGCGGCGACCACGGCGCATTGCAGCGCGACGCTGCTCAGCACCAGCACGCCGGTGTTCAGCCACAGTAGGCGCGGCAGCGGCAGCGGCCGCCAGTCCGACAGGCCCATGCGCATGAAATAGGCGCTGGTGAACAGCGAGAACAGGCAGCCGACGACGGCGAGGAAGACGCCGAGGCCGATCTTGGCGGTGGGCAGGGGCGACCGGTCGAGGTCGACGAAATCCCCGGCCATGCCTTGCTCGAGCCATGGCTTCGCCGTCAGCCCCTGGTGCGAAAGCCACCAGCCGGCAAAGCCGGCGATTACCAGCAAAAAGACAACGATAACGCTCATGCCGGCTCCCTGGAGGGGCCGAGGCCGAAGGAGCCCGGCACGTTCTGCGGGATGAAGTCCTCCTTGGCTCCTGGCACGCTGTAGTCGTAGGCCCACCGATAGACGATCGGCAGTTCCTTGCCGAAATTGCCGTGCGCAGGCGGCGTCTCAGGCGTCTGCCACTCGAGCGTCGTTGCCCGCCAAGGGTTGCCGCCGGCCTCGCGGCCATGGCGGATGCTCCAGATCAGGTTGAACAGGAACACCATCTGGGCGAAGCCGACGATGAAGGCCATGATGCTGATGAACGAGTTCAGATGATGGGCCGACTCCGTCATTATCGTCATGTCGGTCAGTTCGGCGTAGCGCCGAGGAACGCCCATAAGGCCGAGATAGTGCATGGGGAAGAAGATCAGATAGGCGCCGAGGAAGGTGACCCAGAAATGGAAGCGGCCGAGCGTCTCGTCGAGCATCCGGCCGGTGACCTTCGGATACCAGTGATAGATCGCGCCGAAGATAACCAGGATCGGCGCGACGCCCATCACCATGTGGAAATGGGCGACCACGAACATCGTGTCCGACAACGGCACGTCGACGACGACGTTCCCGAGGAACAGGCCCGTCAGGCCGCCGTTGACGAAGGTGACGATGAAGGCGAGCGCGAACAGCATGGGGATGGTGAGGTGGATGTCGCCGCGCCACAGCGTCAGCACCCAGTTATAGACCTTGATCGCGGTCGGCACGGCAATGATCAACGTCGTGGTGGCGAAGAAGAAGCCGAAATAAGGATTCATGCCGCTGACATACATGTGGTGCGCCCAGACCACGAAGCTCAGCGCGCCGATGGCGATGATGGCCCAGACCATCATGCGGTAGCCGAAGATATTCTTGCGCGCATGCGTGCTGATCAGGTCGGACACGATGCCGAAGGCCGGCAGGGCCACGATGTAGACTTCCGGGTGGCCGAAGAACCAGAACAGGTGCTGGAACAGGATCGGGCTGCCGCCATTGTGCTGCAGCTGCTCGCCCATTTCGACGATCGCCGGCATGAAGAAGGAGGTGCCGAGCAGACGGTCGAGCAGCATCATCACACAAGCGACGAACAGCGCCGGAAAGGCGAGCAGCGCCATGACGGTGGCGGTGAAGATGCCCCAGACGGTGAGCGGCAGGCGCATAAGGGTCATGCCGCGCGTACGGCCCTGCAGCACCGTCACCACATAGTTCAGGCCACCCATGGTGAAGCCGATGATGAACAGGATGAGCGAAGAGAGCATCAGGATGATGCCCCAATCCTGGCCGCCCGGCGTGCCGGTCATGATGGCCTGCGGCGGGTAGAGCGTCCAGCCTGCGCCCGTCGGTCCGCCCGGCGCAAAGAAGCTCGACACCAGAACGAGCACGGCGAGCAGATAGACCCAGTAGCTCAGCATGTTGACATAGGGAAAGACCATGTCGCGGGCGCCGACCATCAGCGGGATGAGGTAATTGCCGAAGCCGCCAAGGAAGAGCGCGGTGAGCAGGTAGATCACCATGATCATGCCGTGCACGGTGATGAACTGGTAATAGGCTTCCGGAGTGATGAAGTCGAACGTGCCGGGAAAACCAAGCTGCAGGCGCATCAGCCAGGACAGCACCAGCGCCACAAGACCGATGGCCGTTGCCGTCGCCGAATACTGGACCGCAATGACCTTGGCGTCCTGAGAGAAGACATATTTCGTCCACCAGCTATGCGGATGGTACAGTTCCACCTCTCCGACTTCGGCGGGCGGAACGGCATCTGCGGGTGTGACGTCGACCATTTGGAGCACCTCCGTGCCCTGTTCAGCGGGCCTCGACAGTTTCGAGTTTTGCCGCAATGTCGGGACCGGACGCCGTCGTCTCTCCTGGCCGGCGGTCCGCGGAGCCCGTTTGCTGGGGCGCCGACAATTGCGCAAAAGTCTGTTGCTGGCCGAGCCAGGCCTGGTAGTCCTGCTCGGTATCGACCACGACCACGCCATGCATCAGCGGGTGCCCCTGGCCGCATAACTCGGCGCACAAGACCTGGAAGGTTCCGGTTCTGGTTGGAGTGAACCAGAAATAAGTGACGGATCCGGGGATCATGTCCATCTTGGCGCGAAATTCCGGGATATAGAAATCATGCAGCACGTCGATCGAACGCAGCAGCACCTTGACCGGCTTGCCGACCGGCAGGTGCAGATCGGCGGCCTCGACCAAGACATCGTCCTGGCCGTTCGGATCTTTGGGGGCAACGCCCAACGGATTGTCAGCGGTTACGTCGCGGGTATCCGAAGTTCCGAGCTTGCCGTCCTTGCCGGGCAGGCGGAAGCTCCACTGCCATTGCTGGCCAATAACCTCGATGTCGGCCGCCTCGCTTGGAACGTTGACGAAGCGGCTCCAGACGAACAGACCTGGAACCAGAAGGGCCGTGACGCCGACGGCGGTGACGACCGTCAGCCACGATTCGAGGCGCCTGTTCTCCGGCTCATAGGCCGCGCGGTTGCCTTCGCGATGGCGGAAGCGGAACACGCAATAGGCCATAAAAAGCACGACGGCGCTGAAGACGACGCCGGTGATCCAGAAGGTGATGATGATGGTGTTGTCGATATAGTCCCAATTCGAGGCAATCGGCGTCCACCACCATGGGCTCAGGAAGTGGAACAACACCGAGCCCACAACGACTAAAACGAGTACAAGCGCAATCGCCATGTCCCGTTCCTCCCGGCATTCCCAGGAGAGCGAAGCATTCAGGAATGCCAAGCCGCATCATGCTCGATTTCCAGTTGAAATTCCAGAGCCGACTAGCCGGTGGCCACATGTTGCTATTTGCGCCCGCGGGGGGCCTAGATCAGCAGCAGCCCCTTCATCGAGGCGTTGCCCTTGCGGCCGATGATGATGTGGTCGTGCACCGCAATGCCGAGCGGCTTCGCCGTATCGATGATCTGCTTGGTCATCTCGATGTCGGCGCGCGAGGGTGTCGGATCGCCGGACGGATGGTTGTGCACCAGGATGATGGCGCTGGCGGAAAGTTCGAGCGCGCGCTTGACCACCTCGCGCGGATAGACCGGCGTGTGGTCGACGGTGCCGGTCTGCTGCACCTCGTCGGCGATCAGCGCGTTTTTCTTGTCGAGGAAGAGGATGCGGAACTGCTCGCGGGTCTCGAACGCCATGGCGGAGCGGCAATAGTCGAGGAGTTGCGTCCAGTTCGACAGCACCTCGCGGCCGCGCACTTCGCCGCGCGCCATGCGCTGTGCCGTGGCGGCGATGACCTTGAGATCGGTCGCCACCGCCGGGCCGATGCCTTTGACTTCCTCGAGCAGCGACGCCGGCGCGCCGAGCACTTCGGCGAGCGAGCCGAAGCGGGCGATCAGCGCCTTGGCGATCGGCTTGGTGTCGACGCGCGGGATCAGCCGGAAGAGGAGGAGCTCGAGCAACTCGTAGTCAGGCAGGGCGTCCGCGCCGCCGGCAACGAAACGTTCGCGAAGACGATCGCGATGGCCGTGGTAATGCGGCTTTTCGGCCGGATCGGCCTTCGCGGGCCGCCGGATCGGCAGCTCCGCGAAAAATCCCCGCTCGTCGTCGCCGGTTTCCCCCATAGGCCGCCCGCTCTTGGCCGGAAAAGGCCCGGCAGGAAGGAACTCTAAGCCGGCAGGCCGGGCCCAGTCGAGTTTTTTCGGCGCGAGTGCGTGAAATCCCGCCTCGGCTTCGGTCATGTCGACGGTATGCGCTTGCGTGTTGAAGGTGACGAAGGCGCTCACAGCGCGAGGAGGGCGCGAGAAAGCACCCTCCGAACACCGATTCAAATGCCCGCAGGCGGCTTCGTTTTGCCTGGTCAGAAGCGGTAGGTGACGCCCGTGCCGATCAGCCAGGGATTGAGCTTGGCTTTACCTGTAAAGTTCGTGCCGCCGACCGTGACGTCGAATTTCGGCTCCAAAAAGAGCTTCTTGACGTCGAAATTGAAGCCCCAATGCTGATCCAGCATGTAATCGAAGCCGACCTGCAGGGCGCCGCCGAATGTGTCCTTGACATGGAGAGCGTCGGCGCTGCCGGCATCCTGGTTATAGAAGATCGTGTAGTTCACGCCGGCACCGACATAGGGCTTGAAGGCGCCGAAATCGGTGAAGTGGTATTGCAGCGTGAGCGTAGGCGGTAGCACCCAGACCTTGCCGATCTTGCCCAACCCGCTGATCGTTCCCTCGCCGTAGATATTGGCGTAGGTGGTGCCGAGAACGAGTTCAGCGGCGAGATTGTCCGTGAAGTAGTAGGAGATGTCCAATTCCGGCGTCACCGTATCCGAATAGGAAAGGTCAGAGCCGGGGATTCCGTTGACGTTGCCCTTGTCGTCCGTGATCACGCCCAGGGCGCGCGCGCGAATCTGCCAAGGGCCGGATGCTGCTACAGGAGCCTGCGTCACGTCCACGGATTGCACGTCCGCCGCCGCGGCCTGCTGCAGTCCTGCCAAGACAAGGGCGATGGCAACTGTGATCCCCCGCCGCGACCCCATCCAGTCTCTCACCATAATATCTCTCCTTGAAATTTCGAATTTGGTGCGCTGCAGCAATGACAGCCGTGGAGAGATGCTCGGTTGACTCAGATCAATGGTCCGATGAGGTAGTTGAAGCGGCATTGCTTTCCGATGTCGCGTGTAACAAAAATGCTACACGACGATCGCGACAACCGGCCGAGCTCAGGTCTGGAAGATCGGATAGCTACAGGAGGCAGAGAGTCGGAAGTCGTGCCGGCCTGCGAATGGCAGTGCCCTGCGCTTCCGGCCTTCGCCGGCCGATGCACTCATGAGTCACCATGTAGTCAAGGCTCGGTCGGCGTAGGCCGGGGCTCACGTACTGCAAATACGCTCCCGCCCGGTTCTCGGAAACCCGCTATTCTCGGCTCGGCCTGACCCGAATCTCAATACACCTCAGGCCGGCAGGCCGGGGCGGTCGAGCTTTTTCGGCGACAGCGTGAAGATCTCGCAGCCTGTCTCGGTGACGCCGATCGTGTGCTCGTACTGCGCCGACAGCGAGCGGTCGCGCGTCACCGCCGTCCAGCCGTCCGACAGCACCTTCACGTGCGGGCGGCCGAGATTGATCATCGGCTCGACGGTAAAAATCATGCCCGGCCGCATTTCGACGCCTTCGTTAACGATGCCGTAGTGCAGGATGTTGGGCGCGTCGTGGAAGAGCTGGCCGACGCCGTGGCCGCAGAAGTCGCGCACCACCGAGCAGCGCTCGGCCTCGGCATAGGTCTGGATCGCGGCGCCGATGGCGCCGGTGCGGGCGCCGGGCTTGATCGCGGCAATGCCGCGCATCAGGCATTCGTAGGTCACCTCGAGCAGACGTTCGGCGGCGCGCTTGATCGTGCCGACGGGATACATGCGCGAGGAATCGCCATGCCAGCCGTCAAGGATATAGGTGACGTCGATGTTGACGATGTCACCGTCCTTCAGCGGCTTGTTGTCGGGAATGCCATGGCAGACGACGTGGTTGATCGAGGTGCAGGACGATTTTGTGTAGCCGCGATAGTTGAGCGTCGCCGGCAATGCGCCGTGATCCATGCCGAACTCGAAGACGAAGCGGTCGATGGCCTCGGTCGTGACGCCGGGCTTCACCATCGGCACAAGCTCGTCGAGGCAGCGCGCGGTGAGGTGGCAAGCCTTGCGCATGCCGGCAAAGCCTTCCTCGCCATAGAGGCGGATCTGGCCGGTGTTTCTTAAGGGTGCCGTCGCGGCGTCGAGATAAGTGACCATTTTGTCCGTTTGTGGGTTGGCTCCTGACGCGAGCCGATGCCTGAATTTTCTCCAGATTTGGCACCGGAAGCCGCAAGGTTCAAGGACGAAGTGCCTTCAGCCGGCTGTTGCGGGGAATATTCGCTGGCGCAGGGGTTGGCGCGGGCTGGGTTGTTCGCAGGGCTTTCCTTTCGCCAACCCGTGCGTTAGGGCGGGTCGGTATACAGGAGATTTGTGCCGTTGACGGCATCGGAACGCGCAAGATCGACGCTGCTACCGGTCAGGGCCGCATGCTCGGCCTTGATGGCGCTGCTCATGCTCGCGCTGGTGGGCTTCGCCCAGGCTGAAGTCTCCGCTTCCGCAGCCGCGGTCTCGGGCGGCGCCGGTATCAGCGCAACGCGGCAGGGCGAAACGCTTGCATTGCTGAGGGTCACCGGCAAGGCGCCGGGCGTCGAAGCCCGCGCCGGGCGGCCGGCGCCCATAAAGCTCCTCACAGGCAATCCCGGCGCGCTCGCCCCGTCATTCGATTTCGTCGTCGTTGGCCGGGCTTCGCCGGCGCCGACGAGCATCGTGCCTGCCTTTGCGGCAGCGCCGCTCTCGCATGCTAACCAGCCTCGGGCGCCACCAACCGCCTGAGTCCGTCGGTTGCTGACCGCAGCTTTCACACTCCGAACATTCCTTCGCGCCGCGACCCGGCGACGGCCTTCGGCCGTCCGCCGGTTGCATGGCGCGCCAATTCGGAACTTCGCGATGCAACGTATCAAGACGTTCAAAGCCCTCACGCGCGCCGCCTCGGCGGCTTCATTTCTCGCCGTCCAGGCGCTGATCTGCATCGGTACCGTTTACTGGGCAATCGCCGAAACGCTTCGCATGGAAGGGACGGCAGCGGTCGTGCTCGGCGTCATCTTCGCCGGGCCGTCCGCCTATCTGCTGATGGTGGTCTCTCGCATGGCCTACGAGGCGGAGACGGATCCGGCGAACCAGTAGATGCAATGGCAAGGCGGGCAGACGGGGCGATGCGGTTGCATCGCTCCGTCGAACGAACATATCCACGCAGCACGCGGCCAAGTGCCGATCCGCCGTACCTCGGCTCGCACCGCCGACCGCACTGAGGTCACATTCCTGGGCCAGAAAGCCGCAAAAGCAACTTTTGCAAACTTTTCAGAACGGATGGCGTTGCTGCAACCGCGCCAGTTCGGGAGACAGGGAATGGACAGACTGCAATTCGAGGTGCCGGTGCGCATCACGCCCGCGCCCGGCCTGCCGGTCGAGGAAATCTACAGCGTCGAACAGGCGCTCGACTTCCTGCAGAACTGGCCGAAGCGCCGGCAGGGCAAGGTCTATGACGCCGCCTTCAACGCCTGCTTCGGCGCGACGGTCGATGTCGCGAGCGCGGAGGAAGCCTGCCGGGCCTTCATGGCCTTCTGCCGCGTCAGCGGCCTGCTCGCCAGGGACGTGATGTTCCCCGGCAAGCGCGGCAATGCTGTAAGGGCGTTTCGCGAGGCGAGGGCATAACCTTCAATCGTCCGGTTCAGCCGGCGAAAGACACGCCCCTGTAGCGCATTCCCACCTGCACACCGCGAACGATCAGCCTGGACAGGATCTCCATGTCCAGCGGCATCTCCGGGCGCCACACATCGAGCAGCAAGGCTACTCGTGGCTGATCGGCGTTGTTCATGACTTCGTGCTCGAAGGTGTCGTCCCACAGCATGCATTCGCCGTCGGCGATCCGCTTTTCCTCGTGATTGATCATCATGATCGTCGCCGGCCGGCCATCCGCCTGTTTCGGAATAACCAGGCCGAGATGAAATCTCATGATGCCGCGAAAGGGCCCGCGATGGGCCGGGATGTGCTTGCGCGGCGCCAGGAATGAGACGGCTGCCGATTTGACCTCGGGGCATTCCGACAGCAGCCGGCTGAGGGTAGGCATCCGCGCCAGGTTTTGCGGGATCGTCATGTCGTAGGCCTTGAGCACGAACATGCGCCAATCGAGGCCGTCATTGGCCGAAATCTCGGCTTGCTCCGGCATGATGTCGTGGAAACGCGGCACCTTGTTCAGCTTCACCGCAAGCGCCTCGTCGCGGATCTCCTGCCAGGCCGCGGTGAACTTCGCGGCATTGGGGAAATGCGTGCCGGCGTCAAGAATCGCCGGTGCATCTATGCGCTTTTCATAGATGCGGCGGACCAGATTGGTTCCAAGATCGTAGGCGCTGGACATATCATTACCTCGACGAGTGAATAATATAGTGGGTAATTGCTTCCAGCCCATCGCTCACGGAGATTTGTTGAGCCGTTGAACGCCGGATGGACATCGCGGTCTGCATATCATTGCGTGTCCGATGCCAGGCGCGGTCCGGTCTTGGCATCGATGATCTCCGGCTTCGAGCTGTCGATCGTGCCGTCCCAGCCGCCGCCGAGCGCCTTGTTGAGCGCGATGTAGTCGGTGGCGATCGACACCCGGCTTTGCAGCAAAGTGTCATCCGCCGAATAGGCCGAACGCTCGGCGTCCAGCACGTCGAGAAGGCTTGTCTCGCCCGCCTTGTAGAGCGTTCTTTCGAGCCGCGCGGCGTCGCCATAGGATTTCGCGGAAGAGGCGAGCTTGCCGTTTCTGATGCGCTCCTGCGAGAGCGACACGAGAGTGTTTTCCACGTCTTCCAGCGCCGTCAGCACGGCGGCCTTATAGGCAATGAAATACTGGTCGCGCTGGGCTTTGGCGACGTCGACCGCTGCCTGCAACTGGCCGGCGTTGAACAGCGGCACGCTGAGCGTCGGGCCGAAGGACCAGCCGATGGTGGAGTTCCTGCCGAGATCGCCGAGCTTGAGGGCGGTGGTGCTGATGTCGCCCGTCAGGCTGACGCTCGGATAGCGTGCCGCCTCGGCCTGGCCGATCTTGGCCGTGTACTGAGCACATTGCCGCTCGGCCATCCGCACGTCCGGGCGGGTAAGCAGGATATCGGCGGGAATGCCGGTCGGGATCGGCAGGCGCGGCGTCGGGATCGGGGTGGGGCGCTTCAGCCGCGCGATGAGCGCGGCCGGCGGCCGGCCGGTCAGCACGGAAAGGCGATGCACCGACTCGGCATAGCCCGCCTCCAGGCTCGGAACGTCGGCTTCCGTGCTGCTCGCCTGTCCCATGGCCTTGGCGACATCGGCAGCGGTAGCCGTGCCGGCCAGCGCCATCGTGCGGGTGAGCTCGGCGGTCTGCCTTTGCGATGCGGCCGAGCGCCGGGCGAGCGCGATGCGTGTCTGGTAGCCGCGGGCCTGGACGTAGTTGGAGGCAACATCGCCAACCAGGGTCAGCAGGGTCGAGCGGAGCTCTTCTTGCGAAGCGTCCAGGCCGTAGCGGGCGGCCTCGACGCTCCTACGGCTGGCGCCGAAGAGATCGAGTTCCCAACTGGCATCGAAGCCGGCCTGATACTGGTCGTAGGTTTCGCTGCCGGTGCCGCCGGAGGTGGTGGCGGCGACCTTGTTGCGCGTGGCGGAGGCCGAACCGTCGGCCGACGGAAACAGCGTTCCCGCCGACTGGCGGTAGCTCGCGCGCGCCTCGCGGATCTTGGCTTTGGCCGTCGCCACATCCAGATTACCGGCAACCGCTTGCTCGACCAGCGCGTTGAGTTCGGGATCGCGCAGCTTCAGCCACCATTTCGACAATTCCGCCGGCTCGGCCGGCTTTGTCCCATTCCGGTCGCCCCAGGTCGCCGGCACGGCCAACAGGGGCGTCCGATAGTCGGGGCCGACGACGCATCCGGAGAGCAGAAAAGCGGTAACCGCGGGCAAAAGCAGCCCCTTCGCGGTCCGCAGACCGCGTTCGAAACCTGTCATGTGAGGAACCCTTATTGCTGAGTGGCTGTGGCTGGCGTCCCGCCCGTATCCTGCCCAGAATCCTGCTTGGCGGCCTTACCCTTGAAGATGCGGCGCACCGTGACGAAGAGCAGCGGCACGAGGAACACGCCGATCACGGTCGCCGCGATCATGCCGCCCATGACGCCGATGCCCACCGAGTTCTGCGCGCCCGAGCCCGCGCCATTCGCGATCGCCAGAGGCGTGACGCCGAGGATGAAGGCCAGCGACGTCATCAGGATCGGCCGCAAGCGTTGCCGTGCCGCGTCGAGCGTCGCCTCGACCAGACCCATTCCCGCCGCCTGCCGTGCGATGGCGAACTCAACGATGAGGATGGCGTTCTTGGCGGCAAGGCCGATCGTCGTCAGCAGTCCGACCTTGAAATAGACGTCGTTGGTCTGGCCGAAGAGAGTGGCCGCCGCCAGCGCGCCGAAGATGCCGATCGGCACCGACAGCATGACGGCGAATGGGATCGACCAGCTTTCATAGAGCGCCGCAAGGCAGAGGAAGACGACCAGCGCCGAGATCGCGTAGAGCGACATCGCCTGGTTGCCGGAAAGCCTCTCCTGGTGCGACAGCCCGGTCCATTCATGCGAATATCCGGCTGGCAGCTGCGCGACCAGTTTGTCCATCTCGTCCATGGCCGCGCCCGAGCTTTGGCCGGCGGCCGCCGCGCCCTGGATCTCGACCGCCGCCGAGCCGTTGTAGCGTTCGAGGCGGGGCGATCCGTAGGTCCAGTGGCTGGAGGCGAAGGCCGAGAACGGCACCATGGCGCCGCCGGAGTTGCGGACCTGCCATTTGTCGAGATCTTCCGGCTGCATGCGGAAATCCGCGTCCGACTGCAGATAGACCGGCTTAACCAGTCCCCAATCGATGAAGTCGTTGATGTAGTCGCTGCCCCAGGCGCTCGACAGCGTGTTGTTGTTGTCGGCGAGGCTGAT